>CAZRIR010000214.1:0-4614 GCA_964600195.1 uncultured archaeon
TAGTAATTTTATTTTAAATTCTTGTACAACACTATTCAATAAAATATAAAAAAAAATTACTAAAGCAATATTTGGAATTAATTCTCGATATTTATGAAAACTACTTCTACATATCTTTTCCTAAAAAAAATGTAGGGATTGATCTTTCTGGAAAACTATATGAGATATTAAATAAACTAAAAAAGAAAATAAAAAGAAAATAAATTATTTTTCCAGGTTGTTTAAAAGGCTTTCAATTTCATTTTGTATAACTTCGGGTTTCTTGGCTTCCATTCCCTTTATCGCCAATTTTCTCTCAATATTAGCACGGTGAACCGTGTTCATGGCGCAGAAGGGAATTTCTAAAATCTTTCCTGGATGGTCTGGATCAACGATTCCATAATGGACAAGGCAGCTCTTAATGCGTTGCAAGTCAAAATTGTATGCATCCTGGAAATGCATTGCAGCAAAGAGCAAGTTCCGTGTTTGTAGGAAATTTCCCGCAGTTTGCAAACTTGGTGAAAATACAAGCTTGGCAAAGGATTGAAACGTCTTACTTGTCACGATTTTTGCAGGATTTCGAATGTATCTAATCAAACCTGCCATGAAATAAGCTTTCATCGCCTGTCTATACCCAATTGATGTCATGTCATCAATAAAATTACCTATGGTTGATAAAACATTTCCATATTTAGACAAATCAAGATTTAACATCTTTGTAGGTCTTGGACTTTCCCTCTTGATAACCATGTCGTAACATTTATTAGCCCATTTAATCAAACCATCCGCATCAAAAAAGTTTTCAATAGGTTGCCATTCACCAGTATCATCATCAGCAACGAGAATTGTAGCAAAACCACAATCATGATGGCTAAGCATTGACCAAGCAGGAACATCATCAAACCAGGCTAATAATTGCGTGAATTTTGCCGTGGTCGCGATTGGGTAAAAATGCTTGATAACATCGTGGGTATGCTTGTTGATGTCTGCCTTGAGGTCTGAAGTGGTGTATCTTAAATCCATGAGTTCTTCATAATTAATACGGCCGCACAAACTCACGGGTTGAAAGACGACACCAACACAAACGTCAGTATTATCCCGGGCAAAGTCTAGGATCGGTCCGACTTGGCTGTCATTAACACCCTTCGCAATTACCGGGACCAAAACAACGCCATGTAATCCCACTTCCCTGCAATTTTCAATGACTCGTTTTTTTAATGGCCACAAATTAACACCCCTGATCTTCTTCCATACATCTGGAGCATCAGTGGCATCAAATTGTAAGTAAACCGCATCTATTCCTGCTTCTTTTAATTCTCTACAATATTCAACGCTTTTACCCATTCTTACACCATTCGTTGAAACCATTGTTTCAATAAAACCCATCTCTTTACCTCTACGAATGATTTCAGGTAAATCATCCCTTAAAGTGGGTTCGCCACCGGCAAATTGTAGCATTACGGCAGGCTGGGGTTTCATGGATCGAAAATGTTCCATGATTTGGATTATTTCATCAAAAGTAGGCTCTACAACATATCCCTTCGCACTCGCATTTGCAAAACAAATTGGGCAAGTCAAATTACACCGATTTGTCACATCAATCAAGCATATGCATGGTGCACTTTGATGATTTTCACAGATTCCACAGTCATAAGGACATCCTTTTTCAGAACGTTTTATTCCTGAGGTTGTTGATTCTGGTTTTGTAGAAATATCTATGGTGGAACCAATTTCATCGGTAAAATTCTTTTGCCATTTGTACTCATCAGCGTCAATAGAAATTTTATCCTTAAATTCTCCGTGCTCCTTACAGTGCTTCCTTAACATGACCCAATTGGTCTCTGGATCCACATAAAATTCAGCAGGAATCTGTTTTAAACATTCTGGACATAAACTCTGAGTTCTACGAATAACTTCTTCTTCTGTCATATAAGAATACACGTTTAATGGTAAGTTTTCTTATACTTTAATAGTATATAAATAATTATAGATTAGGTTTAATTTTATTTAAATACTTGTTTAATAAAATAGTCGTTTAGTAAATTTAAATTTTATAATATATAGGTTATTTTTTATTAAAAAAGTAAAGAATTTTTAATAATTCTGCCATTAAATTTTAATTACTACCTGGAATCAGCGATAATTTTACAGCATTGACCTCAATCAATAATAATATTAATATACTATTATGCTTAGATAGAGAATATTATCTGATCAATCAGTTATAATTAGTATGCTTTCCTAAATTCTTGATATTTTTAAAGTATGATCTCATTGGTTTAAATTTTTTATCATATCTGCAGTAAATTGACTTGAGCGTGCCTTACTCATTAAGGAAAATGTTTTAAGTGTAAATTTACTTTTTTCTTTTTTGTTTTATTTTCTTTCTTTTACGCATAATTTATATTTATATGTCCCTATTATTTCATAAAAAAAAGAAAAAAATCCATCATGTCAACTCAATCCTTATTAGAAAAAGATGAAATTATTCTATGGAAGCATGAAGAAGTCAGTAATATCGTTCTTGAGCCTCTTATGAATCTAATCATAGGATTAATTGTAGTAATCTCGGATATTTTTATAATACCTTTTTTCTATGACTTGGGGTCAATTTTTTTAGATCTATTGATGCTACCTGAACTAATTATGGTAATAAGTTTAATAGTCTTCATGATAATATTAGGATTTTTCCTGTTAATGATATCCATTCCAAAATTATTAAAAATCAGATCAACCACGAATCAAACAATTAAACAACTATTTAAATATAAGCCTTTATATCTTCTAACGAATAAAAGATGGATTCAAAAAGATTAAAGTCTTAATAGAATAATTCTTAAGAATATTTCTGCAATATATATTGATAACATAAAGGTTGAAAGCGACTTTCTTTTCGTGGAATTAAGTTCGCTCAAATCGTTGATGATACATAAAATAGGTTCAATTGAATGGAATTTGGACTTTATAACTAACGTTCTTGATAAGAAAAATAGAAAAACATCATTGGGTACGATATGGATTTCTAATGAAGAAAATAAAAACTTTAAATCATCTTTATTTAATATTATGAATTTTAAACTGGGAAAGGAATCATCTGGTATCGAATATTATCATTAAGAATAAAAAAGAAAGATTTCAGATTAACTTGTTTAATGTGCGAGATCTCAAAATTCCTGAGGATTTTATATTGTTAAGTTTATTCTTGAAGAAAAATATATTTATGAGCAATATTTCTCTTATCTTTACCTGCTAGAATATGAACATGCTTGATGGTTTTTAGTGAATCTTGATTAAAACGATTCAATGGAATAAATATTATTTCTCTATGCTTTTTTCCAGCCATCGAATGAAAATATTTTCTTGGTGGCTCGGTAGCTACATATAAAATATATCGTTCATTTGAATATAATATCCCCGCTTTTAAAAGGCGTTCTGCTTTATTGAGGGTGTCCCGATATTCAAAATCCATGTATTCTTGAAATATTTCACGATGTGGTCGTGGGGGATAGATTGATAATAACCCACCAATTTCCACGTGAGATATTCCAGGACCGATCAAATAATTACCTGGATTTGTGGCATATAATGCCAGATTGCTTTCTTTATTATGTTCTGCCCACCAATCGAGTTTAAAGGGATATTTTTCGATGCTGCCGTCATCCTTGTCAAATATAACGATTAGTGTATCTATATTACCTTGAAGTTGTTGTTCATTTTTTACATATATTTTTTTTTTAAACGCCCAATTTCTAATCGTTTCCTTTATGGCAATGCCATCTTTTAAACTGGATTTAAACTCTTCAATGGTAATTCTTTTATTTTTCAAATTTTTTTTACCTGTATTGCGCATGAATGAAAAATAATCCTCTTCTTGAATGTCCTCTGGAGGATATGAAACTGTTTGCCATTTACCTTTTTCCCATTCATCTTTCCATTGACCCGGATATTGCTCATCAGGTCTCTTTTTAAGGGGATTTTTACTTTGCTCAGTCTCATAGATATAAGACGTACGTCTTCTTAATTTCACGTGTCTTCCATTAGGATCAATACCACCCAAAGAATTTAATTTTAGTGTTTTGTAATTCTTACTCTCATCATTATAGGGATATTTTATTGCTTTATCATATACTTTCCATCCGTAATCATCATCAACGATATTTTTCGCCGCTGTTAATAAGTGATATAAATTAGGTGATAATCTCTTCTCGGTTAAACTAAGGTTTCTTGAGTATTGAAATAGTGATTTTAATCTATGTAAATCGACAAATTCCTTGTATTCTTTTTCATATTCTCTTTTAGCTTTAATCAAGATATCTCTTAAATGCTTAATTTTATCAAAAGAAGTTATGAGCTCATCAACTTGTTCGAGGGACTGAATCTTTTCAAAAATATTTTTAAAATTCTTATCTTTAAATTTCACCCACTTGTAAGAAATATAAGGTAATTCTTTTAATAAAAATCGGGCATCAGAACCCCTAATATTATAAATTTGGAGATATTTAAACGGTATGAGATCAATCTCAACATCCCTCACGTTATCAGGATTCTCAAGATAAAATTTAATATTTTCCCAATGTGCCATGCCTACAACGAACAATATTCTCGAATATAAAGGCATCATTTTTAGCAAGTGGC
>CAZRIR010000215.1:0-4610 GCA_964600195.1 uncultured archaeon
TAGAAGGTGCCTTAAACTATTATGAAGAAGCCGATCTGATTTTCAATCGCACGGGCTTATTAGATTCAATGGCAGGTTCAAAAGGTAATTTGGGTAACATACATTTTCGGTTGGGACATTTTGAGGAAGCAAGAAGTTATTACGAGGAAAGTATAAGTATTGCCGAAAAACTTCAAAATATCGATTTTGTTTTGAGAACCAAGTATAACATCGCAAAACATCGCAAACATTGTCCTACAGTCTGGTGATACGGAAGGTGCCAAGATACAATATCAAGAAACAATTGATTTAGCTAAGAAATACGATCAAAAGGGATTGAAGGACATGTTTCAATTGAATTATGCAGGTTTATTGTTTCAATTAGAGGATTTTGGGTCAGCCATAGAACTTTATGGAGATATATATATCTCTTGCATAGAGCGTAAGGATTATTTACAAGCAGGAACGGCAATGTATTATTCCGGATTAAGCTATTTTCGCTTAAATCAAATAGATAAAGGAATTAAAGCATTGGAGGAGGCTATAGAATCCTATAAAATGCTCGATGAAGAACCCCCTCAACTTGTTAAAGTACAGGAAACATTAGAATCCGTGAGAAAACAATTAAATTCATAAATTTACATATTACTTTTCATATCCATTTTTTAAGGAAAGCGTCCTCTCAATTTTAAATATAGAATTTTTTTTATTTTCCCGTGAAATAAAAAATATCTCATGAAATGTAAATTCCAATGCGGTCCAATTTAATTCTAAGCTCTTGATCAATCTCTGAAGTTTATTTCTTCCATTCACTTGTCCTAAACTTAGATGTGGTGTAAAACCACCTTCATGTTTATTAACATCATTACAATCGGGAACTATCCTTAATAACTTCAATTGAACTTCTTTCAGAAAAATCATTGGTTCTGGTTTAAGCCATACAGTAAAATGTTCATGTCCGTGGTTAAAATATCTAAATTTGTTCAAGCTAATTTCTCTAGGTTCAATGGTAGAGCAAGCTTCTAAAAATTTTTCTTCAAGAGAATCATATTCAAGGTTTGACCTGAAGGGATATAATAGATTAATATGTGGCATCCATCGATGTATTTGGCGGTCATATTCTTTTCTAATCGTTTGAATGGGTCCCCAATATTGCAGTGGAGGAATGATCACCACGGCAGAAGTATAGACTTTAGGCATGATATATTATAATAAAGTTATTATTTCTTCTTTTGTATATTTATTGTGAAAATGAATATCAAGCAAAGGCATTACATCAAAAGTTCTGAGATAAAAACTCTTAAAGAAGACATATTAAATCAATATGATGAAAATTTCATAGATCAAATCATTCCAAAAAAAGCGCGGATTGAAGTAATTTATACCGAAGCGGGAGACACGCTCTATGCAATAAATGGAGAATTGAAGCTCTGGAAATCCGAGGAAGATTACATTCCGGTGTTAACCCTTCTTTTAAAAGGAGATATATCTATAAAAACAATAATTGTAGACATGGGAGCTATAAAGTTTGTAACTAACGGGGCTGATATCATGCGTCCGGGAATCACTAAAATTGATCCGTCAATATATAAAGGAGATATCGTGAAAATAGTTGATGAGACACATGGAAGAGCCTTAGCTGTAGGGAAAGCCATGTATGATGCGGAAGAGATGGCAAAAATAGCTAAAGGAAAAGTAGTTAAAAATCTTCATACAATAAAGGATTCAGTTTGGACATTTGCGAGAGAATTTAAATGAATTCACCCAATAAAACTTTTTTATAGAGCTCCTTGTTTTTCTCATCTAAATCGTTAACATCAATGCTTAATCGATTATAATAATCCGGATCTCTTTCGCTCATCCTTACCTAATTCCAATTACATGTAGTTTATATTCTAATATTTTCCGTTCTAATCTATGTTTAAAAAGGGCTAAATTAATTTAAAAAATTAGATCTTGACATAATGTTACTTCGGTCATTACGAACAGAATTGAATTATGATAAAACCAATGAGCTTTGTAATTATAATATTAAATCATTTTAAACATGACCTAATTACTCAAGTGCTTTTAATATGAGTGATCTCGCGAGTTCTTTTTCCGTTTCTTTTAGTGTTTCCAAATCCTGGCTTTCAGATTCATAATGATCTATATTTTTATCATGATACAAACAAGACATGATCATCATGGCATTTTGAAGAAATACCTCATTTTCAAGTTCTCGGGCAACTTCTAATAATTTTGCAAATGAATCTTGGAAAAAATTAGCTTTTTCATCATCATTAATACAACCTTCTAGCTTTGAGTAGTTATCAAACACATTTGAATAAAAATCATGTTCACTTACCACTATTTTTAAACACACCCCAACAACTTTTTTTTTGAAATGCAAAAAAACTCCAACCGACAAATATCATCTTATCCAATTGTGTTAATAAATGCATTATTTTTCGAAATATTTTCGTGTTAACAATACGAACTTTGTCACATATTTTTTAAAAAAAACAAGAAAATCTTATTATGGCATATTTAAGATGAGTAAAAACTTAGTGAATTATTGAAGGTTTAAATATAATAGTTGATAATAAATATTGTTTTAAGTTTAACAAAAATTTAAAAGTGAACCAAATGAGAAAAATTGGAAAAATGATTTGTTTAGCTGTATTTGGATTTATCATCATCACAACAACTTTATCTATTACAATATTACTTGGCGTGAATCCGTCAAGCGAGGAGGGGAAAATATCATTAAGAAGTGCCAATGATGATGATGCTTTTCCAATACTTGAGTCCAACTTTACCTGGGGATATGAAGAAGCTATGACAAGAGGAGTGGATATTGAAGTAGATTCATCAGGAAATATGTATGTTGGAGGCGTTGTTGGAAACAATAGAGTATTTTTGTATGTTTTAGTAAAGTTTGACTTTGAAGGAAATGAACTATGGAACTGTTGTTGGGAGACTGGTCTAGCAAGTTATAGTTTTTACGAGGGATTTATGGGAATTGCATTAGACAAGGATGAGAATATATATTATATATCAACTTATCTCGATTATTATCATGATAGTCAGTCGAATCTCTGGTTATTTAAATTTAATCCCGAAGGAGAGGAACTATGGAATTTAACATGGAGCTATACTGAGGATAGTGATGATTATGCATTTGGAATTACTCTTGATGATTTTGGCAACTTGTATGTTTGTGGCTCTACTGAATTTCCAGGAATAGCTGATCGACTTTACGTGGTTAAATTTAATTCTAATGGGGAAGAAATATGGAGATATATCCGAAATGCCAGTCATTCAGGGGAAAACACGGGTTTAAGACTAGATTTAGATGGATTTGGTAATATTTATGTTGCAGCTTACTTGGAAGATAATCAGGTGGAAGAATTTTGCATTGTTAAGTTGAATCCTGAGGGACAAGAAATGTGGGATTATATTGAATTTGCAGAATCATGTCAAATTTGTTGGTCAATCGCTGTAGATTCTACGGGGAACTCCTATCTTACGGGATTTACTTTAGATGATGGTTCGGGTGAAGAGGATCTATTTGTCTATAAATTAAGTCCATCAGGAGAAAAATTATGGAACGCTACATGGGGTGGTGCATTGACGGATATTGGATTTGATATTGCTCTTGATGGTAATGGAGACGTGTATGTCAGTGGCACGACATATAGCTATGGTCAAGGAGAAGGAGATATTTGTTTGATAAAGTATAGTCCAACAGGAACCTTACTATGGAACATGACATGGGGTGGCGTAGAACCTGAACTTGGGGGAGGCATCCTAATCGATGATAATCAGAACATTTATGTTACGGGAATGTCATACAGTCTCGAACCGGGGGGTATTGTTGTTCTGAAATTTTCTACTGAAGATCAAGGGAATGGCGAAATCCCTCCTAATATTAACTTTTGGATGTTTTTATTTTGGATATTATGGATAATTTTCCATTAATATCTTTTTTTTTTTTATCTAAATGTTTCCAATGGAAATCAACCTTAAGTAAGAATTGAGACATTTTTACTGCAATATTTTTCACTTTTGCATTTATATACGATATCTTTCATCTCTTGATCATGATAAGGTCAAGTAATACAAGTAATATTTTCAATGAAAAAAAAATCAGATATCATGCAGGTATAGCCTGAATAATACTCGATTTCAAAAATTACCATCAACTTGTATTACTCAGATATTAGTTATGGGGGTCATCATTGGTATATCTTGATGATTCTTGGAACATATAAAAAAAAATAAATGGGTGTACATGAAAAAATGAGCATGTTTAGGAGTTATGAAGGTAAAGATTTACTTAAACGAGCTCAATTTTCGCGTTCTATAATATGTATAACAAAAAAATTATATAAAAAAGGAGAGAGTAAACTAAAATGAGTATGTTTAGAAGTTATCTGTTAAAACAAGGCTTTTGGAGCAAAAAGGGCAACGAAAAGGATTCTGACATCATAGAAAAAGTCTATATCAAGCATTCCCCTTCTATTGGTGGAATTTGGGCAATCATTCAGAACGCTCCAGAGAGAAAAGGAGTGAAAATTATCGCAGAAGGATTTGAATATTTTTTCAATAATTTTGATAAGTTAGATGCTTTTCTTAACCGCTTGGAA
>CAZRIR010000216.1:0-2957 GCA_964600195.1 uncultured archaeon
CTGAAATTTATTTTCAAATTCTATAACAAATTTTTCATGTGCAACATCAGAGGCAGGAGTCGAATATTCAACCAAAAGAGCACATATAAAATTTTTTCGATTAATTATTTTTAATAGCTTACCTTCTAACATTATTGCTTCAACACGTCCACTTGTTTTAGTGCCATCCTTTATCAGTGAAGATACTGCTGAAAATGCTCCAGCTAATAATTGTGTATCTGCTGGAGTAATGGATTTGTCAAAACTTTTGGAATATAATGTTAATCCTGAGTAGGAGTAAACTATGAGAAAATATACTCTTTGATGTTGTAATAGCCAGAGGTTATTGCTTACTTTATAGAATATCAACCCAATGATAAATATACTTATGGATTGTGGAATACCTTGCAATATTTGGCCAAAAACGCTCACTTCTTGACTAAATATGAATTCATCTTCAAGTAAAAAAGTTATGAGGGAAGGAATTAAGATTCCAATCAAGGATCCTATCAAGAGCCAAGTTATATAAAACTTTTGTTTCACATTCCAAGCGTTTTTTCGACTCTTGAGAAGAATATATGTGATAAATATTGTTGCGATTCCATCGAAAATTAATTTTAAGATATAAATTGGACTTAATAAAGGCAAGCTCATCAGATAGAATCGTTCCGAAAGTAAATCAACATCGATTTGAGGCAGAGAAATTAACCCTCCGATTATCATAAAAACGAGAATTGTGTAAATTGTCTGCCTTCTTGAAAATTGAGTGTTTTTATAAAAAATTTCAAACGTGAGTAATAAGAGATACATCACGCATGTTTTAGAGATTTCAGATAATATAAAATATATTTCTGCTCGTTCTTGAGATTGTGAAAAGAATTGAAGACTAATAAAAAATGCAGATGACAAATAAGCAAATATCATCAATAAAATGAATCCAATAATCACCTGACGCTCTCTAATAAACCTATAACAGAAAAATAAAAGTAACAAAAAGTTAACAATAAAAAAAGATAAAACCATAATTGAAAGCATACCTAAAATCGCTAAAAAATTAGCTTGAAAGATCAATATCTCATACCAGTTTATTATCTGTTATTATAAAACATAAAATACACTTATTAAATAATTATCTTTTCCGCAAACTTAAAATTACTATTATAATTTTCTTCTAATTTTTTTATTGACAGGAATATTATATTTCATAATGGAGAATAAAAAAGAATTCAGGTTTAAATGCAATAATTGCGGATCTTGCTGCAAGGATACCAATACCTTGGTTAATCTAACTTTTCAAGATATTTTAAGAATAAAAAATGGATTGAATCTCACTATTGATGAGACACTGGTAATTTTAGGATTTTACATGTTTGATAAACAACCTTCAAAAGAGAATTTAAAAAAAATGATAATACCACCTATTGAAACGGAAAAAGGCTTAGCATTTGTGGGATTGTTCAAACAAGAAAATGGAGAATGCATATTTTATGATAACAATGAAAAAAGATGTAAGATTTATGTCTTAAGACCGAATTTTTGCAGGACCTTTCCTTATTCATTCAAGATTCTCATTAATCCTAAAACGAGACAAAAGAAAGGAATAGAAATTTATCTCACGGATAAAGGTCATGAATATTGTGAGGGATTATCAGAAAAAAATCCCCTAATTGATCGGGATAAATGGGTCAATTTAGGTAAGGAAACCATAAAAAAGATTGAAAATAATAATATTTTAATAAAAAAATGGAACGAATCCGTTCACGCGAAAAAAATAAATGCTTCTGCTAGGAATTTTCTGCTTACGATTGAAAATTTGGATGATAATAAAAGAAAAAATCTTCAAAAATAGTTTTCATATTGAGAGAAAGCTACTAGGGTCCAAAATAGCATTCTCAACTCAACAATATACGCTAACCTGTGTTCTTTCCAGCTAAAATTTTTATCTAATGATCGTGAGTCAAAAAATACAACGTTATCAGTTATGAATTTGATGATTTTAGTACAAAACTTTTTTTCTTTATCCTTTAAATCAAGCATTTCTATGATTAAAAGCATTTTAGCAGAATCTGTAATATTTTCATGAATTGAACCGTTGTTTTCAATGAGACTTGTTAAATCTTTTATATATTTATCTTTAAAATGGGTAAGAATTATTTTTCCTTTAGATTCATATAATTTTATTGAAGCTAATTGATAATAAATATCCAAGAGTGGATCATATTCGTCTAAAGTAGATAAGTTTAATTGAATTATTTTATCAATCTTGTTTCCGTGTTCTTTAATCATAATTCCCCGTCTCTCTAACAATCTTAGTGCTAAAAATGCATGATAGTTTTGAGATAGTTTTTCAGGAATGAAATTATCAAGTTCAGACTCCAGATAATTTTTAATTTGAAGAATATCGATGATATCTTTCCGATTCAATAGATTTAATTCTGAAAATAATGCTAATCCATATAATACATTATTTATATCGGGGGGGCTCGTCTTAAAACTGCTGAATACTTGATTATTTATAAAATTTTTCGCAACTTCTACTATTTCAATGGAAGAAAATGGAAATCCAATCCCAATCATTTTCAATATGGAAATATAATAAAATAACGTCTCTAAATCTAAGAACTCACTTGGATTTGCTATGCGAGAATTGATAAGGTTTACAGAATTTATGTTAAGAGCATTCACAATTTTTTTTTCAAGACTGGGGAATTTTCCGAAATAATCTAAAAAATTTTGAGCCTCTCCTTCAATTTCTCCTATGTTAATCTCTCCTGTTGGTTCCATTTTATCATCTTTTTTCCCAACCAAGATAGTTTTCATGGGAGTTGATTCTTTTTTTATGGTCGTTTCTTTTTGTTCTGCATTTTTGAACACGAAAATATTTTTTTGTGGTGAAGATATTATTCTATCATCTTTAGGAGCGGTAGGAGTAGATAAAATATTCAATCTATCTTTTTGAAAATCTTCCATTTCATTCA
>CAZRIR010000216.1:3057-4606 GCA_964600195.1 uncultured archaeon
ACTCTCGTGACCTTAACCATCGTTTCCACTATATCCTTGATTTCATTTTGACTTTTATCAAGAATGGTTGCTTTTAAATCAACTTCTTTGTAAACTAATAAATCTTCTATATACTTGTATGTCCTACTGTAATATTCCAAGATTTGATCCTTTAAAAATTGACAAAAATTAATGATTACTTCCATTGTCATCAGACTTCAATTTTTTCTTTTTATACTAATCTTAAATCCTTAATTGAATATATATTTTATATCCTACGAATTTAATCTGTCATTAGAAATGTAATTTTTTATGAAGGATAATTATTACGATGATATTGCATTTGATTATCACCTGAAAAGAAAATTTTCATGGCGTCCTCTAGAACTTTATATACAGGAACAAAAAAATAAAGGATTTGAATTCCATGGATTAAGTTTAGATTTAGGTTGTGCCAATGGAAGACATTTTAATCTATTTAAAAATGATTTTAATGTTTTGGTCGGTATTGATCTCTCATTTGAATTTTTAAAAATTGCGATTGAAAATATAAAAAATAGACGTTCACGTTCAAGTAGTACCTTTCAGCACATACATGTCGTACAAGCTAATGTTTTAAACTTGCCCGTGAGACCTAATATTTTTCAAAATATATATTCTATAGCGACAATACATCATTTAAAAAACAAAATTGATAGGTTTAAAGCCATTGAACAAATATTGGAAGCAATAAAAAGTGATGGCGTTTTTTTGATGACCGTATGGCGAAGGTATCAAAAAAAATATCGATATTATTTTATAATTGATAAATTAAAACGCTTGTTCAAACCAATGTATAAAAAAACTCAAGAAAACAAGGGTTTTAAGTTTCATGGCGATAATTTCATTCCATGGACCCTTTCCAAGAATTCAAAAACATACCAGAGGTTTTATCACTTCTTTTCTAAAAAAGAACTTAAAAAGCTCTTAAAAGAGTTTAAAATCATTGACATGAGCAAAAATGGAGGATCTACAAATAAAGACAATTTTTTTGTCATCGCAAAAACAAGAGCAAATTAATGACATACTATGGAATTAAATGCATCTAAAATATATTGTTCAAATCCATCAAAATGTTCCTTAATCACGCCACAATTTAGGTTGTATAATTTTTGTGATTTCTCGCAATAAAAAATCCCGTGAATTGATAATTCTTCATAGTATGTTGTTTTTATAAGTTTCCTTCTATTTCCCTGCCAAATAGTATAATTATGGCTGTTTAACCAATCATTTTTTTTTTTCATTACTGCTACTTGGATACTACTATACATGTCAATATTTCTCTGAACTTCTTTTGGATGATAGAATTCATTTATTAGTTTCGTTTCCCAATTGATTTCCATTTGAGCGATTGGCCCCCAAAATTCGTCATATATGTTTTGCGATTCTAGCATGATGGATCCCTCTTTTTCATCACCCGAACTATTGATTTCTTTAAACCAAATAGGCATTAAATTCATTTTAAAGTCTAATTGTTTTTTCTCGTAGATATAGGTTGTTTTTTGCATAATAATTACTTGTGCTTGTCGTG
>CAZRIR010000217.1:0-4601 GCA_964600195.1 uncultured archaeon
GACCATAAACACGAAAGATCTGCCGCATTATATAATTTGAGAAGATCTCCAAAAGGAACACGCCCTGCAACGGTGACATAATCTTTCATTCTATGGCGTTTCACGTATCTTGTAGCGGGTTCTTTAGAAGGACCATCGCTTCCAACTAAAAGCAGGTGTGAATCAGGTACTTCCTTGTGAATTTTTTTAAATGTTTTTATTACACTTACCATGTGTTTTTCTGGAGAAAATCGGGAGGCATAGAGCAAGATCTTTTTATCGCCCAAATTATATTTATCACGTATGCCATTTTGGTGAATATTTTGATAAAAATATTCTGAAATACCGTTTGTCAAACATACTATTGGTTCTTTAAATCTCTGCTCCCTAAGTTGTTCCTTTTTAGACATTCCAGGGACATGAATCATGTCATATTTATCAAGAACAAATCTTTCATAACGCCATGCTAAATCGAATTTTGTGAGAACTTTCCCTACTAAAGGTAAATATTGGGGGGCATAAAATTGTAAGGGACTTCCATGAGATCCAATCATCGGAATCCCCAAATATTTAGCCCAATTAATTGCCATTGATCCTATTGTTGCATGGGTGTGAATGTGTGCTATATCAAGATAATCATGTTGACAGAAAAAATATTTGTGAATGGGAAAACTTAATACGAATCCCGTTTTTGGTGAAATGTGAAGGCCCCCAAGATCATGAAAGTGAAGATTTTTTGGCTTCTTTTCATTAGGTGCAATTCGAGGAGCGAAAACATGTATGTTATGACCTGTTTTTGCGAGTGCTTCGGATAAAAACCGAACAGAATGAGCAGTACCATTTGTTTGGCTATACATTGCGCTAAAAAGTCCAATATCTAATTTATTTTTGACCATGGCAATAACTATAATGAGTGTTTCTTATTAGTGATATGATTTATATAAAAACTTCTTGATATAAAAAAACGATTATTTTATTAAAATTCGATTATCTTTTTAATAATCAATTGATTCATTCAATTAAGGGAAATATTTTAAATATAGACCATTTAATATTTTTTCATGGAGCATGCGTTTTTAAACGCTCTCTCCAATAATTTAAAGTTTCTTCTAAGGTTTTTTCCAAGGGAATTTCGGGCGTCCAATTAGTTTCACTTACAAATTTGCTGATATCAGGTATTTGGAGGGTCACATCCGATGGACGGAGCAAGTTATCAGAAACAATAGTTTCAATCTTATCTTTCATTGAACTAAATTTCAACATTAAGTCTAACATTTCACCAACTTCCATTGTCCTGTTTCCACCAATATTATATACATCTCCAGGCTTACATTTCTTAATTAAAAGATAATAAGCTCTAACAGCATCTCTCACGTCAAGAAAAGTTCTTATAGAGCTAAGATTCCCTACTCTTAGGAGAGGTTCTTGTAATCCCAACTCAATCATTGCAATTTGTTTTGCAAATGCAGAAACTACAAAAACTTCACCTCTTCGTGGACCAGTATGTGTAAACATTCGCGATCTGATTGTTTTTATTCCATAACTGAGAAAATATTGAAGAGAAATCATATCTTCTCCCACTTTACTAACGGCATAAGGAGAAGCAGGTCTGAAAACATTTGTTTCCTTAATGGGCACTTCGTCCTTTTTTACCTGTCCATAAACTTCTGATGATGAACAAATATGAATGATAGGATCAATATTGGCCTGCCTCACTGCTTCCAATAAATTTAGGGTACCAATAATATTGGTTTCTAATGTTGTTGCTGGTTCATTGAAGCTTGATGGAACGTAGGATTGTGCAGCAAGATGAAATATTACTTCTGGTTTCACTTCGTTGATGCAAGTTTTTACAGAATTTGCATCACGCAATTCACAATTTTTAAGCGAGATTTGGTTCATAATATGTTCGATATTATCTCTTGGACTTCTCCAGCGATAAGTCCCATAGACTTCTTCACCGTTTTCTAACAAAAATTCTGCTAAATGACTTCCAACAAATCCTGTTATTCCAGTTATTAGTGCTTTCATGTTATTTTAATAATCCATTGATTATAACAAAATATAATGATAATATGATTGTTTATCATTTATATTTTTAAAATCTTAGGATAATTTTATTTGGTCCATCAATACCACTTTATCAGAAGAAAAGCAAAATTTTTTTTGAATTGTTTCACTAAAGATATATTATAATAATTTAGAAGCGAGTAAATATCATGGATCCTGTAGAAGAACAACATATTATTGCTGAGATATTAAAAGATAGAAGGTTGTCTTATTCTTTTGATATTGTGGACGTTCAAGGAGATAAATATACCATAAAAAATAATTTTGGTTCAACAATTATTTATTACAAAAAAGGTAATCATTTTTATCTTGAAAATGAATTGTAGATTTTATAAAATTGGGACACATAATAAAAAACAAACATTAGCAAATCTATATTAAAATTTATAAATTTTTAACGATAAGAATTTAAGACTATTTTTTTTTTAATTTATTAAGAGGAATATAAAATGCAAAATTAGTTGATGTCATATTCAAAGGAGAAGACTGAAATCAGATAATACCGAAAGTAAATTTACTGAAAAATTTAGGGCCGTTATTGATGAGCAAACTTCAATTTCTATTTTTAATAAAGAGGGAAAAAGGGAAAAATCATTTTGCATAATTCGTAAGGATTTAGCTAAAAATTACGAAATTGAAGTTGATGCCTCAGAAGCACCCATCCTTAACAAAATACTGAATGATCCCGAACCTTATGAATCAACCTTAGCAGATCTCAAAATATTAGAACATGAAGTTTTCCCCATTAATGATGCAATAAGGCAAGTATTCGGCATGGAAGAAGATCTCCTGCTAAATAGTGTTAAATTAGCCATTGGTGGGAGTCCAAGTGATTATGTAACCATAGGGGTTAATGACTTAATTAAATATAATGTAAAACCCACTCTTTCTGGCCTAATGGATTTTGTAAATGAGAACAATGAAAGCATGCTAGGTTTTTTAGATTGTGAATATGTTAGTGAAGAAGGAAACGTAATATATCTAAATTGCGGTAAAAAAAACATCAGCAAAAACGTATATTCCATAAAATTAAAAATACTCGCCTCAATGCAACAAAGAGGTTATTATCTTCAAGAAGAACACAAATATTATGGACTTCAGCTTTATCTCATAATAGAATCTTTCAAACCAAATGATGATAAGCTCTTAGAATTATTAAAAGAGCTTAACATTGATTGGGAATTGATGTTTTTCAGGAGAAGGCTAGCGATACATGATTGGACAGAAATTGAGTGCGAGCATAACGAGGAAAATCTTAAAAGCTATTTAAAAACTAAATATGACAATTTGAACTACTTTGATTTAAATAATATCACTCGTTTGGTAATGAATAATGAATTACCTTTTATTGTAGCCGATAAAATGGCATCCTTATTGTACCAAATGAAATTTGAGAGAACTACCCACTATCAAATCGAAAATGAGCATGTCTACGATATAGAAATAAATAAAAAAGCAGAAATAGAAGAAGAGAGAACAAAAATAATTAATAAGATAAATCAACTAAGAAGAGAAATGCAATTAAAACCCTCAATAAAATTAGAAGAAAACATTCAAGAATTGCGGAAAAAGAAAACCAACCTTGAGAATGAGAAGACAAAACTATTAGCAAAAATAAGTTCTTTAAGGACAAAGATAAATGAACCAGACGATGTTTTTCAAGTTTCCTTGAAAAAAGCAGAAATTGTTGCATCAGCAAGGCTTGCCTGTGCCTATTTAGGGATTAATCAAGAAATCAAATTTGATAGGGATATTTCATTAGAAGAAGTTTTAAAATATCAACAAGAATTGACGAATATCTAAAAAAAAGAAAGATAAAATATTTTTTAAAATTTAATTAAGACCAAAAGATTGTTTTATCAAGGCATTATCTAATCTTCCAACAGTAATTGTATTACCTGTTTTTACATTATTAACAGTATATAGTGCCGGTGCGAATAAACCAGGATCGATTTTATAAAAATCGAATTCTGCTTCCTTAAAAATTACATTGAAAGGTTTACCATAACTCGATGAGGTACTTGCTGGAGCTTTTTTAAGTAATTCGAATAATTCAGCTTCTTTTTCTTTCTCTGCATTTATCGTATAAAAAGTCTGTCCGAGAGCAAACATTGCATCATTTGGAGGGCCCATTGCTGCAAAATCATCCTTTGCAACAGGTGCAATCGGAACGGTTCCAAATCCATCTAATATTGTTTCTAAAGGGAAATGGAGTTCATGTAACTTGTGAATTCCTGTTTCAACAATTCTAGCAGCAACTTGAATAGAACCGACTAACCCCGCAGTAGGAGCGCAAAGAGCATAAGTATTTTCTGCCGGAACTTTGCATTTATCAGTAATAATTGCCATTACTTCTTCATTTGGCATGGCTCGCGTTTCAAAAACAATTACAGAGCAATTTGAGTCATCAGAATAGTCGATTTCCTCAAATAATTTCTCTCCCTTAGCTTTAGCTCTTGCTGGACCAGATCCTAACGATTGAAATACAACCTTTTTCTTTACCTTTCCATCCTTTTCCACTTCTTTTTTCAATTTAACGCTCCAACCAGCTA
>CAZRIR010000218.1:0-4583 GCA_964600195.1 uncultured archaeon
ACATTACTTTTATAGATGGCAGGGAATATAGGAAAAACAAGAAATCATTTAAGAAATATTTGGTTCTACAAGGCAATAATATACATAATGATAATCAGAAAACAATTGATCCTAAAACAATAAAAATTATCAACATGATCATCCAAAAGTTTTTTAATGAAGCTGATAGCAAGAATGCATTGATAATATTGAAGAATGAAATATTAAAATTATACAAATTATCCCAAGACTTAATTGAACTTAATGAAAGTCTAAAAGAGAATGAAGATTTCACCTCGAAAATAGCTATAGATAATATTAACGAGACATATAGTTCAAATATCTCATTCACGTATCTTGCTTTATTGGAGGATATCATAAAAGACTATTTTAATGTCGATTTGAAAAAACCACCAACTTCTGCGGATATAATTGACTTTTTATAAAAACATTAGTGGTAGATATTTATCATGAACAAAAAAATTGAAAACCTTTCAAGTGGTTATTGGTTTATTTCAGAAGTGATAGTTCAGTCCATTTCTATATTAATTGCAGTAATATTTTATACTGTAGGTGGTAATGACTTCAGCATTTTGACGCATTATATCAGTAATTTAGGGGAAAGAAGTGCTCCCAATTATGCTTTTATCCCATTTTACACGGGGATAATAATCAGGTGTGTTATCCGAATTTTTATTACTTTAACTTTGGTTGATATTTTATTAAAAAAGGAAATCCAAAGGAAAAAATTATTGATTTCAATAGCTATTATTGTTAATATTGCTATTTTAATCGGCTCCATTTCCATGATCATATTCCCAGCAGATATCATGAAAATAATACATCAAATTGCCGCGATAGTTATCTTTCTTTCTGGTATGGCCTTTAGTTTTCTTTTAAGCACCATCATCCTTCTTTCCCCTGATATTAAAAATTCACACGCGATATTAGGTATTCTCATCGGATTTTTTATCATAATGATGGCAATTATTTATCAAATACCGGTTAATATTTCTATAAAATCAGTAATGGAATGGACGGCGATGTTCGCAGGTTGGATTTTTTATGTAGATATCGGTATAATTTTCTTGAGATTCGAAAAAAAATGAACCAATCATAAAGATTCATTCATCTTTTTTTCATTATTATTAAAAGATTTTTTATCCATTTTGGAAATAAAAATCCAACATAAATGGATAGTACGGCAATTATCTAAATAATAAAATACCGTAATTCCGATTTAAAAAAGAAATTCAAAATGGTGCCAATAAACTAATACAACATGCTATAAAAAATGAAATCTCTCCCTTTATTCTGATCTCTTTAACACTTGTTTTTCGAGTACCCAGATTTACCCTAATTATCGTAATTATTAGCAAGTAAATCATTACGATAGTATGTACCAATATCAATGTTCCAGATTTACCTTCAAACACTGGAGTATAAGTCCCAATTAAAGATATATTGACAAAAATTAAAAATAAAACAATAAAGGTAAGTAATTTCAAAGTAAAAAAATGCACCTATTATTGATTTATTATTTTTCTATTTTCATAATGTTATTTTAGAATTTATTGCAATTTTTTGTTACACATTATTTTTTTAGATATAGGATTTAGAATATTGCTTTTCTGCAGGTAATAGAACCGAAATTTGATAAATAAAATTAAATAATAAGATTTAAATATGTAATTAGTGATTAATATATTGGACAATAGTAAAAACATATACATTGGTTAAGAACATTCATACATCTTATACCATTATAAACAAACGAGTTATTTTCCGATATTTATTTGACCATCTAAGTCTAAAGTCCGAATGTTTTCATTAATTGCATTATATCATTAAAAAGTTTTACATTTTTACAATCACTTGTGTAACTTCCATTATACTCAATGCAGTCACAATCCGCTGAGACTAATACTCGTTAATCATTGACACGGAAAAATTTATAGTATTTGAAAAGTTAAAGTCTTTAAACAAGTTCTTGCGGTTGGAACTCAACCAGTATAACCTTGGATATTACATCAAATAATAGTAATTCATTAGATCAGTGAGTTATTATTGTCCTTTCTTTTTTTTGTATCTAATGAGTTTTAAATCCTCTATTTCATCAATGTCATAAAAATTTTGTTCAGACACTATTTCTAAAGCAAAAATCTTTTCCCCATTATTAATAACGTGATTTAGAAAAGCTTTAATTGTTCTTTCCCGTATCGATGGTTCCCTTTTTAATATCTTTTTCATAAAATATTTAGGAAAGACAATTATAGGAATAATTTGATGGATATTTTGTTTGGAATTAAAATTATTAAGATCTGTTTGAATGATCTTTTTTAATAGGGGAAATGGTTCCTGTTCTTGAATAATAGCACATGAAATGTTTTTCAACCTTTTTTTTTTATCGTTTTGATTGTTAGAATAGTTAGATTTTACTAATCTATAAAAGATGAATGGTCTTTTCCTAAGGTATATCTGAAATTCATTGATCTGATCTATTATGACATTTAATAGCTCCAACTCAAATATAGTATCACCAGGCATTACAAAAATAAAATCTTCTTTATGGAGTTCATTCATTTTAGCTTGAAAATCTTGTGAATTAAGTACTTCTAACAGTGAATTTAGTGGACCTTTTTTATATTCTTTTTTTGAATAAATTGTTTGAACTTTCTTATTGAAGGAATTGATATATTCATTAATTAAACTACCTAAGTGCCCCACTACAATGAAAATGTTTCTAAATCCAATTTCTTTTAAATTTTCGAGATTAACCTCAATTATATGCTTGTTATTTAATGAAGGTATCTTTAATAGTGGTTTTGGAATATTAGAAGTTATAGCTTTCATGCGACGGCCTTCTCCTGCACAGAGAAGAATGACAACAGATCTATTTATAAAATCTGAGATATTTTTATTCTCTTGTCGTGACATGTGTTTTTCCATTCATGTCTATTATAATCGTGTGTTCTTGTTGAGCGACGGGGGCATTAGTCCTCTCCATTAAAATGGGATAATGGTCAAGAATTCCTTTTCTTAAAAATTGATTAATGATCCGTGTAATTTTATTTTTTGGTATTGCATTTTGTGTCAATAAAAGACGAGGAGAGAAGGGAAGTTTTCCACATACATTTTCAATTTTATTGATGTAATTTTTTTCATCATAACCCATATTCTTAGTGACTTTTTTTTCAAACCGGTATATATAAGATGTTTTTCCATTTACGACCATTCCTATGCCTGATGTTGAGAATGGTTCACAAGCGTATGCATCACCTGGCTGTAATACCTCATCATGTTGTGTTGCTTTATAATTCGGGATAAATTCGCCCGCATGTAAGTTATTTTGTTTCAATTTATGACCTCCAAGGTTTTTAATTGGATTTAATCCAAAATTTTTAATTTCTTTATCAATTACATCTCCAAGTTCGTATAATTTAGTTCCTGGTGTAAAAATGTCAATTGCGGCCTCTAAACCTGCATTAGCGGCGTCAATATAAGTTTGAAGCTTGGAATCTTCCCCAAGATTAATAGTAAAAGCAGAGTCTGCAATGTACCCATCTACATGTCCCCCTAAATCAATCTTCAATAAACCATTTTCGGGAACACAAGTTTCATCATCTATGGGAGGGCTATAATGTGCTGCCTGCTCATTTAAAGACATGTTGATAGGAAAAGCAAGACTGGCTCCATTTTTAATGATTTCTGTTTCACATATTTCAGCAATATCTAAATATGAAGCACCTGGAATGGTTATTTCTCTTGCTTTCTTTTTTGCAGCTACTACCGCTTTCCCTGCTTTCATGTAAGCATTGAATATTGAATTAAAATCATCGGTCATTATTAATTAAAATTAGAATTCCAAGTTTTTAATAATTATTCATATTTTACTTTCCTTTTAAATATTAAATCGAAAAATATTTTTACTTTAAGCCATTAAAGATTTTACAGATAAACGAATTTACGGAATAAATGTGAGATATTTTTGAAAGATATTGCGTGTGGTTTGTTAAGAAGCTCTGATATTGGAAAAAAAATTACCATTGCAGGGTGGGTCAATGCAATCAGGGATCATGGGAATACATTTTTTATTGATTTAAGGGATACAAGTGGAATAGTTCAAGTTGTAACAAAAAGAGATGAAATCAATGAAGAATTAAATGAGACAATAAAAGCAATAAATAGAGAATCTGTTCTCCAAGTAATTGGTAAGGTGAGACCCCGTCCTGAGGGAACTACTAATAAAAAGCTTGCTACTGGTGAAATTGAAGTGGAGATTGATGAACTTAACATTTTAAATTCTGCACAACCACTTCCCTATCATTTTAAAGACAAAGATAAAGCAAAACAGTCCGTTCGGTTAAAATATAGATATATTGATCTTAGGCATTCAAAACTTCAAGAAAACTTGAAAAAAAGAGCAAAAATTACTTCGGAAACGAGAAAATTTCTTGATTCTCAAGGATTTTATGAAATAGAGACTCCAATGTTAACAAAAAGCACGCCTGAAGGTGCCAGGGATTATCTCGTTCCAAGCAGGGTGCATAAAGGTAAATTTTATGCCTTACCTCAATCACCACAAGTATTCAAACAAATGCTCT
>CAZRIR010000219.1:0-4575 GCA_964600195.1 uncultured archaeon
TCCGCTTCAGCAAATGTAAAAAACATTAAATTCATCTGTGGTACACTATAAATGTTTGCTATTCCCGAAGCACTATTTATTTTATTCGCAATTGTCGCCGCAAGAAGTCCCATTGATATCGCTCCTACATAAAAAATTGTAATGATTATACCTGCCAATGCCATTCCTAAAAAATCCGTGTCAGGTCGAAAGCCAACAAATATTAGGAAGCCAGACATTAATGCAATCTGCATAATAGCAATTATACTATTTGAAAAAATAACACTTCCTAAATATTCCTTAGAATTAGTGGGTGTTGTATAGATTCTTTTAAGGATACCTTCAAATCTTACTTGAGAGAATGATACCGCAACAAAAATCGTGTTCATAAGAGCAGGTAATACAAATAATCCGGGTATCATGGTCTCAAATACCGTCTTATCTGACATGGGAATTGATTGTTTTCCGGCAAAAAGATACAACATACCTGCTATCAACAAAGGAACCAAGAAATTCATGAATAAAAAACCAGGTTCCCTGAAAAGTTTCTTAAATTGAACATTTAAATTTGCAGTAAATCTTTGCATTCTCATTAGTACATTCCCTCCGTTATTTTTCGTCCAGTTATTTTCAAAAACACTTCCTCCAAATTTTTTGCATCAAATTTTTCTATTAGCTCTTTAGGAGTCCCTATTGCAACTAATTTGCCATAATCAATTATTGCGACACTATCGCACAATGCTTCTGCTTCTTCGATATAATGAGTCGTCAATATGATTGTTTTATTTTTTTCTTTTAAGGAACCAATAAAATTCCAGAGAGCCCGTCGAGCTCGTGGATCCATGCCCACCGTTGGTTCATCCAAAAAGAGTATTTGTGGATCATTAATTAAGGCAACTAATATATTTAGTTTTCTTAACATTCCTCCACTATATCCTTTAGCTTTTCGATTAATTCCCTCTAATTTTAATAGATTCAGGAGTTTTTTCATGCGTTCATTAATTTGTTCTTTAGTCATGAGATGTAATTTTCCAAAATATTCGATATTTTCTCTTCCCTTGAGAAATTTAAATACCGTTGGTTCTTGTGGGCATACACCAATCAATTCTTTGGCTTTACTAAATTTTTTCTTGATGTCATAGCCCCCTAAATGTACGTTACCTTCCGTCGGAGATATTATTCCTGATAAAATGTCTATTGTAGTTGTCTTGCCAGCACCGTTTGGACCGAGAAGACCAAAAATTTCACCATGCTTAACTCGAAATGAAATACCATCAACAGCCTTTACTACTTCATAATTATTCTTCGTGTTGAAATATTTTTTCAGATCTGATACTTCTACTGAATAAATAGGATCTGAACCATGAATACTTTCGGAGTGAGTATTCAGAGGGTTATAATTTTTTAACATTTTTTTATTTTTTCACCTTTTTTTTAAATACTTTTTTCTATGTAAAGTATACTTAACATACCTATTTAAATGTTCATACCCATTTATAAAGGCTTTTAAGGATATTAATAAATTTATATTAGGATAATGTTAAGTCATAACAACATTTATAATATAAACATGAAAATTTATTTCGTTCTAAAATGAGACAAAAAATATAATATTGAAAAAATAAATATAAAATGCTGAACGTTATTTGCATCACAAAAATCTTGAGAATAAAAAAATGAGTTACTTCATTTTTTCCCTGTATTCATTCATCATTTTAAGCGCTTTGATTGCATCTTCTATTCTCCGCATTTGGGGAATGTTAAACCTTGAAGTGGAATTTAACAAATAATCATATACCCAACGAGAACCAAAAGCACAAACGATACTTGGTTTTCCTAATTTAGAGGCATATTTTTTAAGGCGGCGAAAGAGAGGACTTACAGGTATATTCAACTTTTCTAGTGGCCATCTAGGCACGGAATAGATAAAAAGGATGGAATCGACATTTTGATCATTTCCAATAATCTCTATAGCTTTGTTAAATGTTTCAAATAACGATGGCCCTAAATCAATCGTTCCATTTATTGATACCCAATTAGGTATGACAGAATGTAAACTTTGAACGCTATTCTCACTTAATCTTGCAAGTGACATTCCATATTTTTCAATTAGATCACAGGCTAATATGCCTAAGCTTCCAGAAGCCGTGATTACAGCAATATTTTTGCCTTTTGGTAGTGGTTGCATGGAAAATACTTGAGCAACATTAAACATTTCATAAAAATTGTTCACTCGAAAAATTCCTGGAAATTGTCTGAAAACGGCATCATACATTCGATCATTGCCAGCCAATGAACTCGTGTGACTTTTTACGGCATTTGAACCGATCTCACTTCTCCCATTTTTCAATATAATCACGGGTTTAGAGACATGTTTAAGGATGTTTTGTAATGCCTTTCCTCTTTTGGTACCTTCTAAATACAGAGATATGACTTTTGTATCGGGATCTTTATCTAGATATTCTAACATGTCAACTTCATCGACATCAATTTTATTTCCAAGCGTGATGACTTTTGAAAAGCCAATCTTTTGACTTGAAGCCCAATCAAGAAAAATATTCCCAAGAACACCAGATTGAGCGATAACTGAAATACCCCCTTTTAAAATTCTTTCAAAAGAAACGTCAGTTGTAGTGAATTTATTGTTAAAATTGGTAATTCCAACGCAATTTGGACCAATAATTCTTATTTTTGAATTCTTGCATAATTGTATGATTTCATTTTGAATTCTAACATATTTTTCAACACCTGTTTCTGCAAATCCTGCAGATTCTATGATGATACCTTTCACTCCCTTTTTAATGCAATCCTTAACCGCTTCAAGAACGAAGTCATTCCTGATGAGAATCACTGCCAATTCAATATTATCAGGAATATCGTTTATGTTATAATAAGTTGGATGGCCAAATAATTCATTTTTTTTCTGATTGATCGGAAAGGCTTTAAATTCTGAATTTAAGAGATACTCGGTTGTTGAATATCCAAACCTAAGATTGTCTGATGCCCCAATTAAGGCAATCGATTTAGGATAAAAAAAATAATCAAGTTCTGACATGTTGACGAAATGTAATATTCAGTGTAGATTATAGTACGATCAATTGTCAATCAAACTTTAAGTTTTAGAACTATAAATTTCAATGTTTTAATGGGTCTGAGCATCTAATTTAATAAATTAATCTACAAAACTTAGAATTAATTTTGTAAAAGTTGATAGAAAAATCATAAATTGGACTACCAATCAAACATTAGACTAAAAAGAAGTACGAATTTAATAAAATATAAAAAAAAATTAAAAATTTCCGATCGTAAAAAGCGACTGATTTGATATTAGTAGGCTATCTAATTTAGTTATTACCGAATTCACGTTTTCAACATTAATCTTCTCTAATCGGTTTTTAAGACCATTTTTAATCACCTTTCTAAGTTTTTGGATATTAATATCTTGAGCTTCTCCTAAATCATCTTTGATTGCTAAGCGAATTAAGCCTTTACCTGCAATTGGTTCAATATTAATCTCTATAGCTAATTTTTCTCCTAAAAAGGAAACAGCATTATTTAATCCTCTCAAAAATGGCGTGTCTATCATTTTTTAGGCACCTCCCGCCATTTTCATGATTTCTGCTTCAGTTAGCTCAATTCCTTCAAGGAGGGTAAAGTTCCTATTAAAAAATTTCTTTAAAGCTTCAGGCATTACCCAAGCTATAAAAGATCCCACCGTAAAAATATATATTGAAAATAATATCCAATAGTTGAACATTATAGCATCTTTAAGATAGATCAAGAAGATAAAAGAGATTCCTAGTGTGGACCATGAGAGATGTGAAAACCCTCCAATTAAATATCTAAATTTTATCCAGGGTTCTATACTTGCTCTTCTCAACTTAATAAATTCTCTTAAAAGAGCTTGAGCAACCCAAATGTTAGGAACAAAAGCCCAAATAAAATTAATCCATACTCTTGTATGAGGCGTAAAATCTGGATATACGTATGCTGCCGCTGGTGGACCCGGATCAATAACTGCCATATAAGTATCCGCGATGAAAAAGATAATTACTACAAGAAGCACTATTAAAAATTGCAGTTTGATTCCTTTACTTTCTCTTCCTTTATAGAAAGCTTGTTGAATGAATGCTATTGCAGTTAGATAGGTTATTAAAATTATAATGTAATAATAATATGGATTAGCTCTAAGGTCCAATCCGATATTCAAAGCTACAATTGCTTGAGAAACTGCACTACCTGCTAGAATCCATAAGATTCGCATTCTTGTTTTTATTGCTTTATAACCAATAAAAGCTCCCAAGATGAGTTGGGTAACTACTATTATCATATAAAGTGTTGTTTTAGTTATTTCATCAATCATAAAAAACATCTCCAAAATTAGATACAATAAATTCTACCAACGAGTTACCCTATTAACAAAATTTATAAAATAGATATGAAGATTTTCATATTTAAATATATAGTTTTAAAATAAAGAATCTTCGAGATGTTTTTTATAAATAGCTATAATATTATTTATTTAAACCTCATAAAAAACGCAAAAATTGGACTCCTAATTAAAAATTGGACTAAAAATTGTTTATATTCACTTTT
>CAZRIR010000220.1:0-4559 GCA_964600195.1 uncultured archaeon
GACTCTGTCAAGGATGTGGTTTATGTGAAGGCGTGTGCAAGCACATTAAATTTGAGGGTTTTAAACCAGAATTAAAAGATTACTGCATATTAGAAAGAGATGGAATAGAATGTGGAAAATGCTATAATAGTTGTCCTCAAGTAATACAACAAACATTTGAGCAAAAAGATCCAAAAGCATTTTATTCCTTGAGAACGATGGATCCAGATATACAGAAAAAAGCTTCCAGCGGTGGTTTTGTTACAACGATGCTAAAAAATTTATTGGAAGATAAAGAATTATCTGATGTTGTGTTGGTACAAAATGATAATGGACTTCCAAAAGCGATTAGTACCTCAAAAGTTGAAGATGTCATACAATCAGCAGGAGTAGTTTATGGTCGTCCAAGTATTTTATCAAAATTAGTTGAGACTTTAGGAAAGGCTCCAGAAAGATTAGGTATCGTAGGAGTTCCCTGTGAAATGAGAGGTGTCGCTAACCTTGAGGACATTTTGAACAAGGAGATTTTAAAAATTGGTTTATTTTGTAATGCCGGAATGCGTTCCCTTAAAACGGATCAAGGAATAATGTGTTCTCCATGTTGTAGTGGATGTCCCGCAGATGTTGATGCGAGAGGGTACATTGATTTAATCAGACAAAAAAAATTTAAAGAAGCCATGGATTTGATCCGGGAAAAAAATCCCTTACCTTCGATATGTGGTCAAATATGTACAAATGAATGTGAACATAATTGTACATTAATGGGTGCTGAAAGCCCAATTGCAATTCGGGAGTTGAAAAAAAACGCAGCATATTGGGAAATCAATAACCTTGAGAAATCTAAGACCATTTCTAAGAATAATGGAGATAAAATAGCAATAATTGGTTCAGGAGCTTCAGGATTAACTGCAGCCTACTTTCTTGCGAAAATGGGGTATTCCCCAACTATATTTGAGAAATCATCTAGAATTGGTGGCATGATGAGATATGGAGTGCCAGAATTTAGGCTTTCTGAACAGTTTTTAGAGCATGATATCCAAATCATAAAAAACGCAGGAGTTCAAATCTTGACCAATAAGCCTATCGGTCCTGATTTAACCATTGAAGATCTTAAAAAGGAAGGATATAAAGCCTTTTTTATTGGAATTGGACTCCAGAATGGGTTTAATTTGAATATTGAAGGTAATGAACTCAAGAATGTATTTGAAGGAGTAGATTTCTTAAA
Organism: uncultured archaeon; assembly: GCA_964600195.1. GTDB lineage: Archaea > Asgardarchaeota > Lokiarchaeia > Sigyniarchaeales > SOKP01 > FT1-020. The sequence continues at coordinate 1,205 of CAZRIR010000220.1, forward strand.
GATGGTTAAACATTCAGAAGAGAGCCTGAAAACCATTACAGAAGCTGTGAAAGATAAAACAGTTGGCGTTGTAGGAGGAGGAGATGTAGCTATGGATTCAGCTAGAACCGCTGTTAGGCTTGGTGCAAAAAAAGTAATGATATTTTATCGTCGATCTGAAGAACAAATGCCCGCATCTGATGAAGAAATTGAATTGGTTAAAAAAGAGAACATTGAATTTAATTTTCTAACAAATCCTGTTTGCATCATCGGAGATGAGAGTGGTTGTTGTAGCGAAATAGAATGCGTGCAGATGGACCTTGGCAAGCCTGATAAATCAGGGAGACCTCAACCTATTGTAATCGAAAATTCAGAATTCAGAGTCAAGATAGATGTCTTAATCCAGGCGATTGGCCAAACAGTGGATTTCTCAGAATTGGATGCTGCAATTGTTAAAACGCTTGAAAAGGAGAGAGGAAAATTAATTGTTAATGAATTAACATTCGAAACTAGCATTCCTGGAATATTTGCCGCAGGAGATATGGTTAAAAATTCTCGAGGGATTGTCATAACCGCTGTTGCCCAGGCAAAAGAGGCAGCTATCTCGATTGATAGGTATATTAAAGGTGAAAATCTCGAAGAGGGACGTATAAAACAACCAAAACTTTTTTCATATGGTCCGAAAAGAACACCTAAATTTAGAGCCCCTCAACCAGAACATCACATTCCCGTTTCAGAAGATTTTCTTAACAATTTCAAGCAAATCGCAGGAATGTTTAGTGAAGAGAGAGCCATTTCAGAAGCACGACGATGCCTTAATTGTAATAATTATTGCTCTCATTGTCAAGATTTTCCTGCAATTAATTCTGATATTGCCGCGGGAGACATCGGATCTGAAAAAGGATTTACTACTGTAATTGCTTGGAGCAATAAAGGTAAAGATATAATTGATAATGCCATAGAGAAGGGATTATTTGAAACAGGAAAGATTGACAAGACAAAAGTGCAAAACGCAATTAACCTAAAATCAGAGAGAGATCTTGTAAGATTTGAAAAAACTCCAAGGCAACAAGTATTGGATTATATTTCCATCCATGGACCAACTACAATTGGAAAAATTTCCAATGAATTGAACATTAAATCCATGCGTGTAAGACATGAAGCATTAAGACTAGTCCAAATGAATAAAGTTGAAATGAATATCAATCAAGAGATTGGAGAACCAATTTTTTCACTAATGTGTGAATAGTATCAAGATTATAACACTCTATTTTTTTTTTCTATTTTTTTTTTCCCTTTTTTTTCTCTCTTCCACATCATATTTTTCAAAAAACTAAATAATAAAAAACTTGAAAATGAAAAAATGTTAGAATAATTTTAGTAAATTGTAATTAATTATTTAGTTAGATCCACTAGTTTCAATGGTTTTATTTTAACAAAAAACCTTTGAGCAAATTTGGGCATTACCCATCCGGTATAGATCACTAAAAAGTTAAGAATTAAGAAAATTCTCACTAAAACTACAGATGTGGTTTCAGAAACAACGTTAGATTCGAGTAAAGCAAACACAAAAAATATCAGATAACTTGATAATAGCACCCATCCTTTTAAATTAATTAAGCGAATTTCAGATTTAATAATTTTTACCGAGATTATAATTCCTGTTGATACAAGAATAATAACAGTTATAATCAATGAATACAAGACAAATCCGGTATATGACACGTTTAAATGGTTTGAATCTAAATTTCCTATTGTCTCAGGGGCCAAGAATAGCAAAATAAAAAAATCAATACTAAAAGTAGCAAGTATCTAAGCAAAGATAATTAAAAAGATCCTATTTTTTCCATCAAACAATAATACGTTTACAGCAATGATCCAAGCAAACGTTAAAATAGGAGCAAAGGCATTGCCTAAGAAAAAATATACTTGAACTGGGAGGGGTTGATTAAACACGACATTCGTAAGAAAAGAAATTGCAGAAGGCCACCAAGGACACCCTACACCAGATAATGAAATTCCTACATAGATAAATGCTTTTTCCTTATATTTAAAATATCTTAGTATGATTGCTATACCATTTATGATATTTGCTATAACGAATAATAAACTGAATAATCCTTCAATAAATTCATTTGGACTTAGCATAAACTACGCCGATTTATAATATTAAAAACTTAAAATGATTGTTAAATAAAAATTAAATTACATTTATATAAGTCCTTTTATTTTAGACTTCCATCGAAGATTAAGAATTTAGTATTTTATAATAATCCAAGAAAATTAATCATTCTATTTGGTCTATTTAGATTAATTGAAAAATAATTTTCGATTATATCCAATAAAAAGTTTATATAAGGTACGGGTAGATTGGTTTTATAAATTTCTTCTAAATATTTTATTACATCCTTGATTATAAACTGTTGATTTTCATTTAATGTTTTATGAAATTTGAGTATTTGATATACAAATTGTTCAATTTTTTCAATTTCATTTTTGAGCAATATTATACTCGAGACTTCATCATATTCATTATAAAAATTTTGAACAACTGCTTGTTCAATTTTTAATTTTGATTGTTCAAGTATTTTGTTTTTATCTTCTAAAACTTTTGTTCTGTGCATTACTACATGATCTTTATACCTTTTTCTATTTTTTTTGTAAAGATCATTTGATAAAAAAACAATATCTATATTGAAATTATCTCCAAAAATATGATGTAAAAATTTAATATAATGATTATTTAAAAATTCCTGATCAGATATGTAAATAATTTTTAGACCCATTAATACACTTCTAATTATTTTTGCTAATATTGAAGGCAATATATTTATTCTTACAATACTGATATCAAAAGGAATTTTTAGATTTTCATCATAAATATCTGTAATATTTATTTCTGGTAGATTAATTCTAAAATCACAGACAAAGGCATCTCTGATAGCAAGGTTCTTATCTAAATAGGCCACAAACGAATGTTCACAGATGACATTTTCAACGATATTTATTGCGGTAATCCCACTTAAACTCTGTTCAATTAGATCCTTTTCTATCATTAGCTCACCGGATTTCAAGCATAATGGACAGCGAACTTTAATTTTATTTGAATATTCTTTAGTTGTCATAAATAAAAAGTCTGAGAAATTTAATTCCTAAATTTATAATGAGGTAATGTCTATAAAAAATTAAGTTATTATTCCTTGTAATCAGTTCGATCTACATTTTTTTTTACACTAACCAGTAACATTTTTAAAAAAAGAAGAATAAAATAATTGATCTATTCTGGTTTTAATAGTCGTATTTTAATAAAGAATGATTGTGCAAATTTCGGCATTATCCATCCAATGTAAAAACCAAAAGCTTGAATTATAAGAAT
>CAZRIR010000221.1:0-4550 GCA_964600195.1 uncultured archaeon
TGATTTCACCATAATTAGGGATATTGATTATTCTCATTATTGCATCGACTTATCCTATATTTTTTATTTACATTACCATTGCGTGGCAAGTCCTCTCAAGACTAATATTTATTCTCGAGAATCATTCATGATAGTTAATAGTTATTAGAAATCTCAACATTATCAGCTTTTTTTGAGACTCTGACAATTCCAGGAGATTGTTTATCGATTGTGCCAACAATCCAATTAGCAAGATTATTACTTGTCAAGCTATTTGTAAAGTCATCAACACGGTCTTTATCGACAGCTATTAGCATTCCTCCTGCTGTTTCATGACATGTACAATCATCAAAAGAATATCCAAATTCATCAGATAGTTCTTTAGATAATTTAATGGAAGGTATCTTTTCAATCAAAATCGATAAATCTGAATCTTGAAGCATTTCATGAGCATGCCCAGCAAGGCCAAATCCAGTTACATCAGACATTGCATGAACGAATGAAAAATCATTAAATGAATGTATTGTTTTAACAATATCTCTATTCGAAGTTGTCATTAATTCAATGGCATAATTTATTGATTTATTTAATTCATTCTTAGAATAACTCTCAAGCATTTCAGGGGCGTCTTTTAAAATTCTATAAGCGGCCATTATTCCTTGAAGTCCTATAGGTTTCGTTAAAACAAGTTTATCTCCTTCTTTGACACCAGTTTTCGGTATGATTTTTTTTTTATCGATAAATCCAGATGCCTCACCACCAAAGAGTGGCCATTCACAGTAGATTGTATGACCCCCGAGAACACTTGAGTTTATTTTATTTTCCATAAAGTTTTTTATTCCCTTCATAACACCTTCAGTTATTTCATCAGGCATGTTAGGTTTAATTGCTAAAAACACTAGCATTCCAGATACATCCAAGACATTCATAGCAAAAAGATCGTTTGTAACATTACAGGCCGCTATTTCACCCATTATTTCCGGTTCATCCACGATTGGAGTAAAAATATCTAAATTTTTAACCAAAACCAATTCACTATTAGGCACGGGGAGAACGGCAGCATCTTCAATTTTGCCTCCAAGTCCTACTTTATTTAAGAGTGCTTCTAAGCTTTTTTCTCCAAGTTTACAAGATCATCCATGTATTTTTACTTGTTGTGTCAATCGATAATTTTTGTTATGTTCTTTCATACACCTCAATTTATATATAATAATTTTTTTCATTTAAATGAATTAATCAATATAGTTAATAATTATTATCTATATTAATAATAATTTATGCTCTATTGAATTCAAGGTAAGAGGAGATTCAGCCTTTTTGAAGTCTTACGGCTGATATTGTAAGGATCCTTATAATATAAATCAAGTTTTATCTCATCAGCATTAGGAGATATTAAATCCCTTTTAATATTTTTGTCAATCTTGAGAATATATTTAAATTTAAAATTATCTGATTGCTTTAATTCATTTAAATAAAGAATTCTAGGAAAGCTTTCTTTTTTTAAGAATTTGATGTAAGATGGAAGTTTTAATGAAATTTGTATATCATTAAAATTAAAGGTTGTTGGATTACTTAATTTCAAATTCATGTAAATCTTATTGCCGATTGTTTTAATATCTTTGTAAAATAATAATTCAGTTGATTTAATTTCGGTGGATAATTTTGGAGATATAACCGATTCACCTATAATTTTAGCATTTAATTTACTTCTATTGATGAAATTTATGATGATTGTTTTCAAATGGTTCTTTTCAACATTTACATATGAAGATAATAAATCTAATGAAATCGGATTTATTAGATCCAAATAATGCTTGATTTGATGTAATAATATATTATTTTGATTTTTTTTAACAAAATTTGCAAGCTTGTTTATCAAAAGTTCTTTTGATGCATTCCATCTATTAAGATACGGTCTAACATACAAATCAAATAAGTTATTATCTTCAATAATTACATCTTTTCCAAGAACATCTTCAATAGATTTTTCAATTTCTTCTATAAATACATGAATCTGATTAGAATCGACTTCTAATAATTGATACGCTTTAGAAAATTCCTTTTTTTTTACCACATAATCCAATTTACTATTTAATTGTGGAAAATTATCATTCATTTTTTTAAATTCATCAATACTCTGAGATATAAGTTCCTGTACATGACTTTGAAGGATTTGATAAGCAAATTTGTTTCTAACCTCTATAAAATGTTTATATTCAGGTTTATTTGAAAAATCTTCTTCATTTGAAATTGAACTTATAATTTCATTTTTGAGGATTTTAACTTGATTATCGATCTCACTAAAATATTCCTGAATCTTTATTTTCGTGGATATCCATTTTCTTAATATCTTTTTGAACAAATTTGTAAATTCTAAATTATTTATCAATAATTCTCTTATATCACCATCTAATTTGAATAAGTTCTTCCTCAATTGCGTTATGTAAGAAAACTTTTCTTCAATCTCCTTATTTATTTCACTATCAGAAAAAATTTTATCAATATCCAACTCTAATTTGAAATCTTTTATATAATCAAATTTTACCTCCAGAATGTTAACACGATCTTGTAAGAGCTTGATTTTTTCATTCAAGTTTTCTATAAATTCTGATTTCCTTTCATTAAAAATTTCAGAAATAAAACTTTTTATCAGGCTTAATTCTTCAATTATTTGTATTTTTGTTTCTTCCCAATCTTCAATTAAATCGAAAGCGAGCCGTTTATACCCAAAATTATTTAAATCTCTGTGAAAATTATTTATTTCTCCTATAATTTGATTATATCTTTTATTTAATTCAATTTCAGTCGTATTAAATTTGAAATTTTTTATATTTTTATTTAGATCTTCCCTGAACTGCGCAGGAATTTTTTGAAATGAAGTTATTTTTTCTTGAATGATGGTTAATTCATTGTTAATGTCTTCGATTTTAGTTTTAATATTTGGATAATTTTCTCTAATTGAATGTAATGCAGAGATTATTACATCATTAACATCTGCATCTTTTTCAGACTTCAAGGCTTTTTCCAATTCTATAGTAATCCAAATAGCGATTTTTTCATTTTTCAAAATGAAACAAATTTTATTCAATAACAATATGGTTTTTTTTCTCTCTCTCCAAAATTTGGAATCTAATTTATACAAAAATTTTGTAATTTCATTTTCTATGTCTATTTGAAATTCTTCGAATAATCGCCTGAAAACCAATGCAATAGCATCACGAACGTTTTTAGAAGGATTTTCTAACTCTTCAAAAATATAACTAAATATTATTGAAATATTTTCTTGACATATATGGAAGAGTGCATGAGTGAGATTTGTTTTAAAATCCTTTTCATTTGCTTCTAGAAGGGTATTTATCAAGTTGGCCCAAATTTGATCAAAATTGTTGTGTGCAATTTTAACCAAAGCATCAATAATTTTAAGTTGTATTCTATAATCATCTATTTCTAATAGATTGATTAATTTAGGAATGATCGGAATAATTTCTGAAGATTTTTCTTTTCCAATTTCTCCAAATAACCATATTATTAACTCCTTAACTCTATTTTCTTCGTTATACAAAAGATTGAGCAATACGTAAAAAACCTTATCTTTTGAGAGAAAATAGGTTCCTAAAATATTTAATAATTCAGCAGCAGACCTCGCAACATCTTCGTCCTCATCTCTCAAGTTAAGAATGATAATAGAAAATAAGGGTTCTAAATCTCTCAACTTAGAATAATCCTGATTTATGATTTTTTGAAGAATCTTGATGACATTCAATTTAACTTTCCAATCATTATCCATCAGTTTTTCAGTAAAGTCATCAATCAAATCATGCATTTTATTTTTGTCAAGATGTAAGGATAAGATCAAGGTTCCAACAATTTTTACAGATAATCTTCTAACAGAAGCGTCTTTATCAAATAATCGCGCTTTTATTTTTTCAATCAAACTAATTAATAAATTGGGGCGGTACATGGATATCTGATAAATTATTTCTAAAGATACGAGTCGAATCCATGAATTAGAGTCGTTAATGAAATCGTCCATCTTCTTAATAACTTTTAATGCAATTGATGGAGATTTATCACATATTCGGTTTAAAAGGGTTAGACTTTTATATTTTAATTCAACATCAATATCCCCATCTATGAAATCAAATATCTCTTCAGTAGCTTTCTGATAATGACCTTGTGAAATTAATTCTTCTATGAGTTTTGCATTAGGAGAAGTCAATACTGTCAATATTTTTCGCTTTATCGTTATGAGTTAATTTATTTAAATGTAATTATTTTTGAGGAACCTGATAGACAATTCGATTTTTTACTAATTATTTTTACTACTATGATACATATAAATCTTCAATTTTAAATGAATATCATTACAGTTACTTTACTTTTACACAGTAAGAGATTATGTGTAATAGAAATCAAAATAGTTCAACAATTGCTGTTCCTTTCATCGATATTCTCTCCCGATATGTTAAAATTCCTTCATCAACTTGCTTTGTTTTTAAAAAACCCCGATTTATATCTTTTTCAGTAATATATCCCCTCTCTCCAGCTTCAAATCGTCTAATTATTTTATT
>CAZRIR010000222.1:0-4525 GCA_964600195.1 uncultured archaeon
ATGGAAAATTACTGATGAAAAATGCTGAAAGAATCGCAAGAGAAGATTTTGATGCCAAAAAGTTAGCGGTTATAAGCGGAATTGGAGCAAGAGATTGGTTTTACAAGCAAGGTTATTCGCGAGATGGTCCTTATGTATCTAAAATTCTAAAAATGAAATAATACCCCTATTTTAAAAATTCTTAAATAAAAAAATAAGCTTAAAATCAGATTCAGTATTGTATTTTACATCAACAAAGAAATTATCTAAAATGATTTGCGAAAAATGTGGACGAACGATGTCGCGCACGAGAGTTCGTCATATAAATATCTGTCAAAAAGTAACCACACATGTATTTTGCTCGAAGGAGTGTAAAGATTCGTGGGTTTTTGGGATTCAAAATGGTAAAATAAAAGTTGAAGAATAATCTTTATTATTTTTTTTATTATTTCTTAAGAATTTCAAGAGAATGAGATATTATGGAAAAATTTGATTACCAAAAGATTGGACTTAAATGTGGTTTAGAAATACACCAACAACTCGATTCAAAAACAAAATTATTTTGTCGGTGTCCTAATGAACTTCAGGGAACTCGAGAGCCAGATTTTACTTTAAAAAGGACGATGAGACCTGTATTGGGAGAAATGGGCACGTATGATGAGGCAATGCTAACTGAATATCAAAAAGGGTTGGGAATTGTATATGAATGCTATAATGATGTTATTTGTACCTACGAGCTCGATGAAACTCCTCCCTTTTTATGCAGTGATGAGGCCAGAAAAATTGGTCTTGAAATAGCACTACTTTTGAATTCTAACATTGTTGAAGAAATGCATGTCTGCAGAAAAAATTATTTAGATGGGAGCGTTCCTTGCGGATTTCAAAGGACCATGATTTTGGCAACGAATGGTTATCTTGCTTTAGAAAATGGAAAAAAGATTGGGATAGATATCTTATGCTTGGAAGAAGATGCTGCTCGTAAGATTAAAACGGAGAATAATAATAATTATTACAGGTTGGACCGGCTTGGGATTCCTTTGGTAGAAGTCACTACAAAACCCGATATAAACCATCCATTAGAGTGCCGCGAATGTGCTGAGAGATTAGGACTATTATTATGGTCCACGAAGGTGAAAAAAATACTTGGCTCGATTCGGCAGGATGTAAACGTGAGCATTAAAGGAGGAACGAGGATAGAAATTAAAGGAGTTCAAAAACTTGATTGGATTCCCGTACTCATTAATCAGGAGATCTTGAGACAACAGGGCTTGATTGAAATAAAAGAAACCCTTCTAAAGAAACAATTGGATGAAAAAAGCCTTCCAAAAAAGGGAACGGATTTAACTAAAATAATGAAAAATACAAAGTCTGTGTTTATAGCTAAGGGAATCAAGAGCGGTAAACAATTATTTGGTCTTAATTTTTCAGGATTTAAAGATATATTTGGTAAAGAACTCCTGAATGATTATAGATTCGGAACCGAGGTTAGCAGTAAGGTGAAATCTATTTCAGGATTAAAGGGCATCATTCATTCTGACGAAGATCTAAAAAAATATAAATTTTCCGACATTGATATCAAGACATTAAGAGAAAAATTACAATCGGGTGAGGATGATTGTTTTGTTTTGGTGTTAGGAAATAAGAAGGAAGTCGAAAAAGCATTAGAGACAATCATAAATCGTGTAAAATATGCTTTTAAAGGAGTCCCTCCGGAAACAAGAAGGGCATTGGAAGATGGAGCGACTGAATTTCTAAGGGAACTCCATGGAGGGGCACGGTTATATCCCGATACTGACTCGCAAGCAATTTTTAATCTTGATGATGAGATTGCGAAAATACAAGAAAACCTACCATCATATCCTTGGGATGTTATGAAAGATTACTCCAAGAAATTCAAGATTGAAGAACGATTTATAAAAGAGCTAATTTTTAGCGGAATTCTTGACTTATTTAACGAGCTTATCAAGATCTATCCCGATAATCCCATTTTAATCATCACTACCTTACTGGAGACAACCACCGCACTGAGAAGAGATGGAAATAATGTTGAAAATATCCAAGAAAAAGATTATGTTGATATGTTTACCCTTTTAAAAAAAGGTGAGATGGGGAAGGAAGCAATAGAAGACATGATGATTTTAAAAGCAGATTCACCCAAACTCACCATAAAGGAAGTGAAAGAAAAGTTAAACATTGAAAGCATCTCGGAAGAGGAACTCACCCTATTAATCAAAAAGATCATTGATGAAAACGAGAACATCATAAAAGATAAAGCCATGAAAGCTATGGGGCCTTTAATGGGTGACGTGATGAATAAGGTCAGGGGAAAAATCGATGGCAAGATCGTATCAGAAACTCTTAAAACTCAATTACAAAACAAAATAAGGGAGTTGAAATAAAAATGGAAGATTCATTAAAAGGATATAAAGGAAAGGCAAGAGAATTACTGGAAAAAAATAAACTTGAACTATGGGATATATTGAAAATAACTTCCGAGAAAGACACTCTTGAAGGCATATTATTACCTCGAAATGAATATTCTGCTCCTGATTATATTGAAATCAAACTAGAAAATAATTATAACGTGGGAATAAATGTCTCAAAAATATCAAATATTGAAAAAATTGGCAAGAAAGAAGCTAAATATAAGATTCCCGAAAAAAAGTTTCCGAAAAATAAAAAACTTCCCGATATTACTTTACTCGGAACGGGGGGAACCGTCGCTTCGAGACTCGATTATACCACAGGGGCAGTCATTCCTTCATTTACTCCCGGTGAATTATTCAGCTCGGTACCAGAATTAGCTGAAATTTGCAATCTTGAAACTGAAATTGTATTTGAAATCCTGTCTGAGAATATGAAACCGGAGTATTGGCAACAATTGGCTTTAAAAGTTGAAAAGGAAGCAAATTCTGGGAAAGATGGTGTTGTTATTGGCCATGGGACGGACACGATGGGTTTTACCAGTGCGGCTCTCTCTTTCATGCTTAAAAATCTTTCCATTCCCGTTGTATTAGTTGGCAGCCAAAGAAGCTCTGATAGACCCTCATCTGATGCTGCTCTTAACCTTATCAACGCTGCAACAGTTGCCACTTCCGATATTGCTGAAATCGTCGTCACGATGCTTGGTTCATCAGCTCATGATTATGGACTCATTCATCGGGGCACTCTCGTCAGGAAGATGCATTCTTCGGTAAGACATACTTTTCGAACCATTGATGCCCTTCCTTTGGGAATGATCAAGGAAAGGGAAATAAGGATGTTTACTGATTCTTACAAAAGAAAACCTAAAGATAAATCTATAAGAAAACCTGAAACAAGTGTAATGACGAAATTTGAAAAAAAAATAGCATTAATCTATTCTTACCCGGGCATGAATGAAGAAATCATCGATTTTTACGTGGATAAAGGATATAAAGGAATGGTCATAGCAGGCACGGGTTTAGGACACGTCAATACGGAACTATATCCTTCAATTGAGAGGGCCATACAAGAAGACATGACTGTCTTGATGACAGTGCAAACACTTCATGGATTCACGGGGATGAACGTATATTCTACAGGGAGAGAATTGCTTGAACTCGGAGTCATTCAGGGCAGGAACATGATTCCTGAAACGGCATACATTAAGTTGGGCTGGACCTTAGGTCAATTTAATGATCCAAAAGAGATAAAAGAAACTTTACTTACCAATATTTCCGGCGAATTTATCGATCGAGAACAACCAACCGCATTTAATTACGATATTGATGCAATGCTCTCAAAAAACCAACTTTAATCCCCTTCTATTAAAATAAAATCAATATTTCCTTTACCTCGACATTTACCTTGAGCATCAATATAAATCAACAATCCATGTTCTGGGATGTCATTATGCGAATGAACATGAACAAAAGAAAAGGGAAACCTTTTAATTTGAGAAGTATCTATGTATCGTGATAGAATTTTTTTCTGACATTTCGGACAAATTGTTAGCACCTTACCTTCTTCACTGAAAGCATTTAATTTTTTTATTCGGGCATGATCCTGAATTTCCTTGACGTACCGATTTTTCAAATCCATTTTTGCGATATGTTTCGATCTCGTATTTATCTCATTTACTATGGTGTTCAAATTCTTGGCAAAATAATTCTCAAAATCCGATTGGAGGCACTGCAAGACAAAGTCAGCTTCTTCTTTTGATTCGGGAATGAACAGTCCATTCATCACGTAATTAGATGATTGAAACCCTGTCAAGAAAAAATCTAATAAGATGGACTTGATGACCTTGTATGCCGAATCTTCCTTTTCAAACATGTACAATTCATTTCTTTTGTTGTTCTCACTTTTCATGGTGATATTCTCTTCTCGTGGTTTCATGTTTTTTTCTCTCTTGTTTTTTATGACTTGAATGATTTAAACTCCCCTCAAATCATTGCCTCTTTTCTCGGGGAAAGCTCATCTTCTTCCCCCACTTTTTTCATTGTTATCTTCATGGATTGAAGAAATCACAAATTTTTTTAGCTTTAATGAATTTTTTTATAATTACTACATATTATTTTTAAGA
>CAZRIR010000223.1:0-4519 GCA_964600195.1 uncultured archaeon
ATGAATGGAAATTAAAAGCTATGCAAATTTATGATAAACTGGATAAAATGGTTATTCAACCAAGAAAAAATCCGAAAGTTGAAAAAAGTGTGGTAAATGGTTAATATTTTGATGAATGATTCCGAAAAAAGAACAACTTATAAATATATCATTGAAAAGATTATTAATGAAGGAACTCTTCATTTTTCGTTAATAGATCCCGATCCTATAAGACAAAGCCCAAAAAAGGCCGCAATGATGGCAAAATATTGTGAAGATGCGGGCACTGATGCAATATTAGTTGGAGGAAGCACGGCTTTTTCTCAAGCGTTTGTAACTCAAACTATTGAATTGATGAGAGATAAGATAGAACACATTCCAATCATTATTTTTCCAGGAGGGATATCCTGTGTTTCCAATAAAGCAGATGCAATATTGTTTATGTCGTTATTAAATTCCAGAGACCCCTATTTTATCATCGGAGAACAAGCTCTTGCTTCTTATATGATAAAAACTTCTTCTTTAGAATATCTTTCTATGGCATATCTAATAATAGAACCTGGTGGAACAGCAGGTTGGGTAGGAAATGCAAATTTACTTCCTCGCAATAAACCAAAACTTACGGCAGCTTATGCACTTGCAGCCGAAATGTATGGCTTTAAATTAATTTATTTGGAAGCTGGATCAGGAAGTCAAAGCATACCTCCTGAAACAATAAAACTCTGCTCTCAAGTTTTAAGCATACCGGTCATAGCTGGTGGAGGAGTTCAATCCATAGATGATGCAAAAAAATTTGTAAAAGCTGGAGCAGATATAATTGTAATGGGAAGTTTTATTGAAAAGACAGTCTTAAAAGATAAAGGGATAGCTTTAAAAGAAATTATTGATGAAATCAAGAACACAGGTAAATCTAAATTAAAATATTATGAATTAAAATAGAAAACTTTTATTGACGCTTCTGATGAATTTTAAAGATATTATTGAAATCATGCGCCCCATTAATGGGATTATAGGTTCGCTTACAGTTATTATTGGTATATTAAACACGAGGACTGGAGTTCCTTTAGATATTTTAATAGTAAATTTTATTCTTGGAATTTTAGCATATTTCTTTATTACAGGTGCTGGCATGATTATCAATGATATTTATGATATTGAAATAGATAAAATTAACAGACCTGAGAGACCTATTCCAAGTGGAAGGATATCGTTGAATCAAGCTAAATGGTTGTTTATTGGTACTTATATTCTAGGTGTTGCTTTAGCAATTATTAACAGTCTTATTTTCTCTCTGGGATGGTTAAATATATTTTTTGCAGCTTTTTTTGGTTTTATTGGATGGATTTATGCAAGATGGGGAAAAAAAAGTGGATTTCCAGGAAATATAATTGTAAGTATTTCTTTTTCAATAGGTTTGCTTTATGGAGCAGTCTTAAATAGCTCAATTATTCCCCTCTATATATATTTCTTCTTTCTAACAGCTTTTTTCTTATTATTGGCTAGAGAAATCGTGAAAGGGTGTGAGGATATAGAGGGAGATAAAGAAGAGGGAATAAAAACATTAGCTATTACAATCGGCATAAAAAAAGCGTTATATATCTCGATCACATGTCAAGTGGTTGCTATTATCTTTTTCATCTTACCAATATTTACTGAAATTATAAATCCTTTATTGTTTCTCATTACCATGAGCTTTGGATTAATCGTCGTTATTGTTGCTGTTATTTTATCCTTGAAATGCAAGCTAATCAAGGAGGAATTCGGAAAAATCAGTCTTTTCCTTAAAATTGGGGCCTTCTTAGGTTTAATAGCATTTGTATTTGCTAGTCTTTAATCCGAATTTTTGATGAAATAATAAACTATTTAACTATCTAAGTTTCAATTCCTTTAGAAATTCAAAAATGTCTTCAATATCTTGATTTAGCACTAACTTTTTAAAGGTGGAAAAAGAATTACCATCATCTTTTATTGTTATGGGGAATGTTTCAATAAGCATTCTTACCTGAGTTAATCCTAAATATTTCCTGGTATAAAATGCATTTGAATATTTATAGGTAGTCAAAAATTCACTGTCCAATACTTTTCTAAAATATTCGAGCATCATGTTAAAATATTTCATTAATAATATTTGATCTTCAATAGAGATTGTGGGTTCTAAGAAAATTTGAATGGGATGTGTTCTATACGTATTTTTAGAGACATAAATTCCCTTGACATTAAAATTATTACTAATTATTCCTAAACCTAACCTGCCTTCTAAGGATCCCTTGTCGACAGTTTGGACGAACAATACATTAGATTCTATTTTCGCTCTTAGATGATTGTTTATATGAATATTGAGTTCTTGATATTTACCATTTTCATATTTATTAGCATCAATTACTTTAATTTCATATTCTCCTCTATTATTTTGAACCTCCTCATTTAAGAGATAATATTTCACGGTTAATGGTTCTCTCATCCTGTGTTGCTCGCAAAATTCGGTAAATTCAGAACCTGCCCGGTATTTAAATTTAGGTATTAATCGAAATTCTTTATCAATTATTTTATTTTTTTTTTTGTATTTTATTGCTTTAAATTGTTGAGGAGCAACATTAGGTTCACGTTTTCTTTTAAAAAATCCAATACAGATGTTAGTTCCCGTGAATCTAAACATTTTTGATTCAAAAATGTACATTTTTCTAATTCGATAATGCTGTAGGAAATCTTTGCGAAATTTATTTGATACTGAAGCTCCAAATAAAAAGTTTGAGGGGATGATATAAATTAAATCTTCTAATTGGTTTTTTAAATCATTCATCATAGCTATTTGATAAAGATCTTGATATCCTTTATTATCTCCTTTAAAATATTGAAGAAATTTCTGCGTTTCTTCGTGTTTTCTGATATATCCCAAGTACAAATAAGGAGGATTAGTAATGTGATAGATGGGTAATTGCATCTTTTTCAAATATCCTGGAAAACTTTCCAAATTATCTCTTATCTTAATATTTTTTTCTGCTATTTCGCGACAAATTCCATATTTCATGGCATTTTCAATACATTGAGAGACTAATTTTTCTTGCACATCAAACAGATAAATTCTATTTTTAAAGAAATCTTCTCTTTCATCCCTTGGAATTGATTTTAGAATTGGTAAAATCAAGTTTCCTTCTCCGCAATAACAGTCGACCCAAATATGGTCATTTATTTTTTTTTCGATCTCGGGAAAAATGAACCTTGAAAACAATTCAGTAGGCGTTAAATGTTCTCCGAATTTTCGTCTTTTGCTCTTTTCTGCTGAAAATTTCAATGATTTTTCCATTTAATATATTATGTTATTTTTTTCATATTAATATCATTGGTCTTAGATAATGATACAATACTCATAAAAAATCAATAATTCAATTATTTTCTCATTCTCACATAAGATAATCTTTGTAATTTGTCTGGAATTTCTGCTCTGAATCTAAAATTTCCCGAACTAGTTGTTTCAATAAAAGATTCATATTCTTTAAAAGAGAGATTCTCAAAGATAATGATATTATTTCCTTTTCCTTCTGGATTAGAATGAAAATATATATTGTATATATCATTAGACTCTTCTATTTCAAATCCAATCAAATCGCTTAAATTGATCAAAATAATATCTCCATTTTTCTCAATAACATAGCTCGGAATACCATTAAAATTATAGAGTCTATTAAAAATATGATTAGTGATGATTCTTTTATTTGTTATAACATAACGGATTTCATGATCCTGAATTTCAATTAATTTTGCATCATCAGTTTTTTTTAGCCGACCTTTATACCTTTTATCTTTTAAAACTACTTTTAACCAATTTTCCGTTAAATTTAAAGTAAAACTCTTTAACCAGATAACTTTTTCATCTTGATTTAATAAATTTTTGATTTCATTAAGCTTAGAACTTTCAGTACCTTCCAATTTTATATTCTTGATTTCCGCGATCTTTATCTCTTCGCGTTCATTATTACGGATGTATTTCTTATCCTCCATTTTATCTTCATCTATTACTTCCATTGATTCAAGACCAAACACATTTAAAAATTCTTCTGGTTCCTGCCCTTGATCCACGGAAATTACCTTACATCTCTTCAAACCTACCTTCATGATATCCCCCTGTATGACGGTTGCAATCCTTGACCCTAAAAACCTTTTTCGCACCGTTGATTTTGCTCCTTTCCATAGATATATTCTCTTGATTTCTTGATTTATGATGAGAAATACTTTTTCTGGATTTAAATAATCCCCTAATTGAGTCTTCTCAACATCCATTTGGGTTCGTTCCCCTTCATCATCTATATCAAAAACTAAGAAATCTGCCCATTCCATGAATAATCACAATATCAAAAATATTGCTAAATTTTACCTAAAAACCTCTTTAAATGAAAATAAATTTGATAAATAAAAATTTTTTTACCAATTTTTTCTGAATTAAAAAATAACCAATAATCTATCTAAAAAAAAATTAGAATAAAAAAAAAATTGAGTAAATTTTACTCTTAATCTTTTTTATTTTTTTTGCTTATTTTTGGAT
>CAZRIR010000224.1:0-1226 GCA_964600195.1 uncultured archaeon
TGTTGGTTTAGGTTGATTGTCCAATAAAAAAACGAGATTGGACAGGACTTGCCCGTGCCGGGTTAATACTAACACTCTTTTTCTATTTTTTATGCAAGTTTACCAAACAGGTTAAATCCGTCAATTTTAGTGATTTTAATCTCAACAAATTTACCATATTCACCAAAATAATCATCAATAAATATATTCTTATAAGCAAAATTTCTTCCGAATGCTTGGTTTTTCTGATTTCCTTCATGCAAGATCAAGACTTGTCCGCTCCAATCCTTCCATTTCTCGTTCATTTCAAATAAACTATTCCTAAACACTTTAGAAAGTCGAATTGAACGTCTTTTTATGATTTTACTATCCAATTGAACCATTTTTTTCGCTCTCGTTCCGGGTCGAGGAGTAAATTTTGATATATTGAGTATTTCTGGTTTCAACCACTTGATAAAATTAATTGTCTTATAGAAGTCGTGTTCCGTTTCTCCAGGAAACCCACATATAATATCCGTAGAAATCGTTAAATATGGAAATTTATTTCTCAGAACATCAAACTTACTGATAATATCTGAAATTTGATAATGCCTTTGCATCATTCTTAGGACAATATCACTTGCAGATTGGATGGGTATGTGTAAAAATTGATAAACCTTTTTAAAACTTAAAATTGTCATGAGCTGGTTCAAATTATTAATCAGAAAACTTGGATTAATCATTCCCATTCTCATTAAAAAGTTTTGTGGTAAATCAACGATTTCATTGACCAAATCACGAAGTTGCATTCCATTGTAATTATATATGCTGCAATCTTGCGATGTGAGATATATTTGTTTTACACCTTGTTCTAATTGATATCTAACATGATTCACAATATCCCTTGGATCATAACATTTCAAGGTTCCACGAGCGTTTTTCACGCAACAATACGTGCAAGACCCAATACATCCTTCTGAAATGGGTGTGATTCCCGTGATTTTCCCGGTAGGATGATTGATAAGAAATTTCGCTTTATCTAAAGACTTATCTGAATGGAAAACCTGAGGAATGTTTGAAATTTTTATATTTTCAATGATTTCAGGGAGCTTGTTGATATTATTTAGATCAATAATCGCTGAAAAAGAAGGAATTATCATCTTTATGACATCAATATAATGAGGAGTAATGTGAGGTAAACAGCCAGCGATAATTACATGTTTATCAGGACTATTTTTGAATATCATGTCTAATGTTTTTAATCGTTC
>CAZRIR010000224.1:1236-4507 GCA_964600195.1 uncultured archaeon
TCTTATTTTCTGTTTGTTCTTTTACGGCACAAGTATTGATTATAATAAATTGAGCGGATTCTAAATCCGTTTGTTGATAATTTGATTTTATCAAAACATCTCTCATTAAGAGGGAATCCGCTTTATTCGATGTGCATCCGTATGTCTCAATATAAAAAGAATCTTTGATCAAAGTAGTCATGACAGTAAGATATGATTTATCAACCATGTAAAATATTTATATAAAATATATAATAATAAAATCTAATAATAAGATAAATAAAATCTAAATTTAAAATGCATTTATTTTTAATATTGTCAGGAAACGGTGAAGGAATTGAAAATTGCGTATTGTACTTTATGTGATAAGGAAGTCAAACCGGTCAAGAAACCAATGAATACTCTGGAAAAAGTAATATGGTTTCTGGTAATTATTGCATCCATTGGAATTGCTCTGGTTATATATTTAATTTACAGATTCAGGATTGTTAAAAAGAAATATTGTCCCATTTGTGCAACTCAAGTACATTTTAAAGATGAAAAAGAAATTGAGGAGAAAATGGAAAAGTTTGATACCTCAACTGCTAAAGGTAAAGTCTTAGAAAAAGTTGAAAAGGCTAAAACAAAATCAAAAGGTCAACAAATAAAAAAAGAAAATTTTTGTCCTTATTGTGGATCAAAGATCTCTCCTGATGTTAAAACATGTCCATCGTGTAAAACCCATTTAAAATAAAATTACATGTTTAATAAAGAGGGTAATATTAATAAAATAATAAATATTGAAAAAAACTATTCAAATAAAGATAAATATATAAAAAATATAATTGATCTTTAAAAATAAAAAGTTAGGTTAAATCATAATGGCGAAAATAAGAGCACCACGACGTGCCCCCGCAAAAAAAAGGGATCCTCTTGATGAATATTCTACATGGGATGTCAGAGTAGCTAGAACATTTTATTATGCAACTATTGTTGCGTCGGTTGTTATATTTCTCGGAATCTGGGTTACTATCATTGGGCAAGCAATTAAGACGGGAGGATTAGCCGCATTTTTTACCGGATTAAAACCCGCTTTAATTGCGGCAATTATAAGTGGTATTATCACCTTACATCTACTCCTTTTAGTAATTTTTTATACCTTATTTCGAGGAGGCATCTATAAACTATGTAGAGTGTTATTTCCAGATCGAAAGATTGCTAAAAAATATGAAGACTATGATACATTAAGATTCCTTATTGCTATATTGTTGTTAGGAGCATATGTAACTATCATTTTTGTTATAATCTTTCTCATTCCCGCAGAAAGTTGGACTTGGATGTGGGGCGTAATGATAGATATTGCGTCTCGATTAACCTTAGGAACTTGGATTATTTGGTTTGGACTCGTAATGCTACTGATTATTGGATTTTTTATCTTTGCTTTCATTTTATGGAGTCATGGAGTCTTTGCTGTGCTTAAAAGAGTAAAGAAAATCGAAGAAGAAATAGAGATTGATGAGGAACTCAAAGATGAAAAGTTAAAAGGCTTGAGTGAAGAAGAATTACAAAAAGAATATCATAAACAGACGGGAAAAAATGCAATCTACCGCGGTAAGGAAACAAAATCATACAAATCTTGGAAAAAATCTAAAGTAGGATAAAAAATACTAAGAAACCTTCTTTTTTTTAATCTTTTTATAATATTCAGAATACAAAAAAAAATTTAAAGAAATTAATTTAATAAAAAATTAAATTATCTCCTTGTCATGAATCGTGGATTTCTAAAGAGAATTTCTTCACTTCGAGGAACTTTATAATCTGTTGTTCCTGTTTCTTTCATTGTTTTGTAAAATTTTTCGATGATATCTTCACAATCTTTCATGAAAAAGCACATTGCTCCAAATAATGCAAGTATGGTACAAAATTCTGTATCCTTTGCTGCTGCTTCATCATAAATCTCAATTTCAACGTCTTTTTCAATTCTTTGCATGTCCACACGTGCCACCTTTGTTTCTCCAAAGTAAATATCGTAATCTCTTCCTAATCCAATAGTTCCTTTTGCCTTAACCATTTGAAATTTATCTCCAGCTTGTTCAGGAAGCAAGGGCCAGGTCCACCTTGTCCCCTTAAGTCTCCATCCTCTTACAATACGAATCAAATGAGGCCTTCTTGGCATTTGGACAAAAAATACTGGCGCTGGATGCCTTACTTCAAAACTTTGAATAAGTGAATGGGTTATGCTAAATTCAACACCTCCAATAAAATTTCCTCCCTTTCCAACTCCCATTTTTTCTTCTAAGATAGTAAAAAATCGGAGTAATAACCGAGATTTCTCAGGAGCATCATCTTTATTTTTGTGCCATTTATCTTTATCATATGCAATTATCCATTCTTTTTCTCCGTCTATTTCTACAACACCTTCGATGTCAAAATCTTTTGAGAACAATCTTGTTTTAGCACGATATTTTAAACTTTGGTATACACCTAATTCCTCTCCATGTAAACGAGTTCTCCATAAATTAACTTTAATTTTCTTGTATGTTACTTGGTCTTTACTTGGAGTTTCTTCTACTTGAGCTTCTTTAGCAGTCGATTTTTTTGTAGTAGTTTTTTTTGTTGTTTCCTTCTTCTTTTTAGCCATTAAAAATCACGTTTTTTTTGGAATACTTTGTGATAATTTTAAGATAGATAAACATATAATTTGTTTCGAACCTTATAATTTTTTCTCTATTAGTAAATGATTTTAATTTTTTATAGACAATTTCAAATTTAATTAGGGTTATTTAAAGTTTATTTTGTACATATCTAGAGCTAATCTTTTACCAAACGAATGATAATCTTTAATCAATAATAATCTTTAAATTGATATTGGAATTATAATATAGCATCTTTATCAATCTAAATTATTATAAAGACAAAAAAATGGTATCAGCTCCGTAAAGCATAAAGTGGGTTAATTTCAATTTGAAAATAAATCTACCTTTCAAGAGATTGAAATAAAATATAGAAAAAATCAAAATATTCTAAATAATATTCGAAATTTGAATTTTAGATAAAAAACTCAATAAGGTGATATATAACATGATAAATTATTGTGGTGATTGTGGATTTAAACTTGAATCTGATATGAAATTTTGTCCAAAATGTGGTGCAACTATTAAAGTTGAAGAATTATTAACGATGGGGTGGCAAGCACCAAATTATCCACAAAATACTATGGAACAAAATATAAGGTTAACTCCAAGAACTCCTCCAAGTCATTATACCCAATCAGCATATCAACCGAGATCAGGTTCTTACAGACCAAGATATG
>CAZRIR010000225.1:0-4476 GCA_964600195.1 uncultured archaeon
CATTCATTTTCTTAGAGATGAATAGTATTAATGATATTTCTGAAGAATTAAAATCTAAAATTCTTCAATTAATTTCTATACCAGGTTTAGATACAGAAGAAATTGCAACCAAACTAAATATTGAACATGATAAAATTATCGAAGTATTAGCTGAGGAGTATTGTAAATATGATCTCGATCAAGGAAGACGGTTATGTTGTAGATTTTAATAAGTTCTTGTTTTATTCAAAAAATTTCTAAAACCAATTTATTAATAGAAATATAATACTTTGTATTATCACCAGATAAAAGGAAATAAGCGATATCGAGTTTTTTCAGCATATTCCTCATATTCATTTAATTCTCTTTTAAGAGTACGATCTTCCAAGGCAGTTCTTACAATAAATAAGATAATTATTATACCAATTGGAAGAAAACCCCAACCTGATCCTAACATCAAGAGTGTGGATATCAATAATATAATTTGCCCTAAATATCCTGGATGTTTTACTATTTTATATGGACCTGAATTGACTACTTTCTGATTTCTATCCATCTGTACTCTTACTGATAATTCAAAATAAGGGTTTGTGATAAGAGCATAAAAACCAAAAAAAAATCCTGGAATTGATATTATTACACCTAACAAGAGGGTCCAAAATGGTAAAGCAAGCCAAGTATATATCACTGAATCCAATGCCATTATTACCATACTTAAAATTATCATCGGAATATATATAATTGCAAAAAATTTATCAAATAATTTTGTACCTTCTTTTGAAAAGGCATTTCGAGAATTAAGCATCTCCGGATTTACTCTAATGGCAACTAATGTATTAATCGTCTGATATAATATGGAAATAAAAAAATAAATCCAAGCATTCAACCAATCTAACCTTCCTGAAGAAAATATTAAAATTAGAAAAGATAATATGATTAGAAAATACCAAATAACGAGTCCTTTCAATCCATTTTTATTTAATTTAGGTTTCTTCTCTTCCATAATAAAGATATCAAATACCTTATTTATTTTTTTTTTTGAAGGATGAATTTATATCAATCGTAATTATTATCATTTATTCTCTTGATATATTAGTTAATTTATAATCTCGATGAGGATATATTTTTATATCTGAAAAAATACGGAAAGGGTAAAAGAAGTCATAATTATAAAAAATATTATACTAAGATTTATAATATAGTTTGTCTGAATTTTGCATAAATTTTGAGATATAATCAAATAATTCTAATAAGAAGAGAGGATCAAATTAAGAATGAGAGCTATACAAGTAAATGAACCAGGTGCAGATTTTAAATTAGTGGAGATCCCTATTCCCGAACCAAATCAAAATGAAGTGCTTATTAAAGTTGAAGCCTGTGGTATTTGTCATGGAGATGCTTTAGTAAAAGAAGGTCATTTTCCAGGCATAACTTATCCTAGGATACCTGGACATGAAGTTGTAGGAACCATAAAAAAATTAGGATCTGATTCAAAATATTGGAAAATTGGACAAAAAGTTGGAATTGGATGGCACGGAGGTCATTGTGGATATTGCAGAGCTTGCCGAAATGGTCAATTTGGCTCTTGTGAAAATGCTCTTGTAACAGGTCTTTCTATTGACGGGGGATATGCAGAATACATGGTAGCTCGAATGGAAGTGCTTAATCCAATTCCTAACGAACTCGATTCAATTAAAGCGGCTCCATTGCTCTGCGCTGGGAGAACTACGTTTGGAGCTTTGAAAAGCTCCAATTTAAAAGGAGGAGACTTAGTAGCAATCCATGGATTAGGAGGTCTTGGACATCTTGCTGTACAATTTGCAGTTAAACTTGGATTAAAAGTTGCAGGAATCTCAAGAGGGAAGGAAAAGGAAGAATTGGCGAAAAAGTTAGGGATTCATTATTATATCGATTCAAATGCTGTAGATCCCACTCAAGAATTGACAAAATTGGGGGGTGCCAAAGCGATAATTTGTACTGCTCCAAATAGCAAATCAATGGCAGGACTTATAAATGGCTTAGCTCCTAATGGGCAGATGATTATCATTACATTTTCATATGAACCAATGACTTTATCACCAATAAATATAATGAGAGGTCAAAAATCAATTTGTGGGTGGGTCGGAGGAACACCAGAAGATGCATTAAGATTTAGTGTCGTTTCTGGAGTAAGACCTTTAATTGAAGTTTTCCCACTTGAACAAGCAGCATCAGCGTTTGAGAAAATGATGACAGCAAAAGTTCATTTTAGGGCCGTTTTAACAATGGGAGGGAATGGAAATGACTGATATTCTCGAAGTGATTAAGGAGAGACATTCGAGCAGGGGTCAATTTGATTCGAAAAGGATAATTTCAAAAGATAACCTAAATTTAATATTAGAAGCAGCACGTTGGGCTCCAACTGCGCATAACATACAAAATTTTGAAATTATTGTAATTGATGATAAAGATATTATTAAAAAAATTTCTAAAATTGAATCTATTACATCTGAAGAATTTATCCGGGAAAATTTTAATTATTTATCCATGTCAGAAGAGGAATTAAAAGAAAAAAAGGTTGGAATTTTAGGAACTCAATTTCCTCCAAAATGGAGAGATGCATCTAAAATCGATGAGGCAATTAAAGAAAGAACCCCCACGCCTCTTAATTATACTATTAGAGGTGGTAACACTATACTTCTGGTCATTTATGACAAAAGAAAAAGAGCTCCTGCGTCTGAAGGAGACGTGTTAGGTTTTTTAAGTCTCGGTTGCATAATGGAAAATATTTGGCTCATGGCTCAAGCATTAGATATAAGCGTGCATATCATGAGTGCCTTTAATAGCGTAAAAAATGATATATGGAAATTATTTAATATTCCAGATTTTATGGAGTTTGGATTTGCCTGTAAATTGGGCTATACTCTCAAGGAATCGGAAGATCATGCAAGAGTTAGGCGTGAAATTCAATCGTTCACGCATCATAATAGATATGGAAATAAAGAGCAAGCATGAATAAATATTACTGCAGTTAGGATCTAAAATAGATCTGAAATTCCATCACTTGCTGAAATATTAAAATAAAAATTATTTCCGAAAAATATTGGAAAGATATTTTAAACCAAAGGAGATAATGATATAACAGAAGATAAATATTTTATTTATTTTACCCGCTATAAATTATTACCATAAATATTGAGGGTATTTATTTTTAAATACAATAAAACCTTAATATGACAAGATAAATTACAATGTCTTGGCAAGATAAACTTAATTACGATCCAATTCATCCCCTTTTGAGCTCTAAAAACATCTATATTAAATATTATACTAATCGAGATTTATTAGATATTGAAAAAAAACCAATAGATTATATATGGATGTTAGATGAACCTCAAAAAATTTTAAAAAAACAACAATCGGATGGTTCTTGGAGATCATATAGTAAAAATAAAGAGATTTACCCTTTAATTAATTATAGTCTTATTGAAACGTGGAAAAATTTTAGATACTTAATTGAAAAATATGAATTTAATAAAATTTATCCAGCTATAGAAAAAGCTGCGGAATTCATATTTTCTTGCCAGACGAGAGAAGGAGATATAAGGGGTTTTTTGGCTAATCAATATGCAATGTATTACACTGGAGCGTTAATGTCATTATTGATTAGAGCGGGTTATCAAAATGATTGGCGTATTGAAAAAGGTTTCGAGTGGTTATTAAAAATGCGACAAGATGATGGGGGGTGGGTCGCATCACCAATTCAGACTTTAAAACTATCTGGTGATAAAATAAGGGAGTTAACCACTGTAAGTAAAGTTCCATTAAAGGACCATGATAAAACCAAACCTTTTTCTCATAATTGGACAGGAATGATCTTGAGAGCCTTTGCCGTACATGAGATTTATCGAAAGTCAAAAGAAGCAATTCATGCTGCAAATTTATTAAAGTCAAGATTTTTCAAGGCAGATTGTTATTCTTCATACAAGCACCCTGATAATTGGTTGCGTTTTAATTTCCCGTTTTGGTGGAATGATCTCGTTGCTGCTATGGATACACTTTCACTAATTGGAATATCAGCAGAGGATGAAGAAATTAAAGATGCTTTAAATTGGTTCGTGGATCATCAAGAATCTAATGGATTATGGAAATCGTCGTACTCCAAAATACACAAATCTAGTCAAAAAAGTGAACACCAATTATGGATTAGCCTTTTAATCTGTAGGATATTAAAAAGATTATATAATTAGAGTTTTTTTAATTTTGTTTGAATTCAAAATATTTTATTTGTTTGATAAAATTTTTTAATTCTGCTTCTTTTTACAACTCACTAAGTTAAAAATATTTCTTAAGACTTAGGACGTCATAGACGGTTTCAATATATCATAGATATTGAAAAGAAGCAAGTGAATCACGATAAGTGAATGGACTACTTCTTCTCTGAGTCAAAATATTATTTTTAACAATATATAAAAGAAATAAAATTGGATCAACATGAGTGAAAAAGGAAAAGTGGTG
>CAZRIR010000226.1:0-4446 GCA_964600195.1 uncultured archaeon
CCTTGCTGACTTCTCTTTCTTCATCCAAATCTATCTTTGCTTCAATCAATAATTTGGTATGTGGTCCATTTGGAACTGCTGAAATTACTTTTATCCAATCATATAAATCCTCAAGAGAGTCCTTATTGGTAATATCGTATAACATCAATGCTCCCGATGCACCTGACACGTAAGAAGGTAAAAGCAATCTAAACTTCTTTTCACCCGCAAAGTCCCATATATTTAGAAGAATTTCGGTTCCATCAACATTTATCTTTTTAGTCTCAAAATCAACCCCTATCGTCGAAAGGGTTGATTTATCAAATTTTCCTGTTGCATAACGTCTTATAAGAGATGTTTTTCCAACGTTTTTAGCCCCAGCAACTACAACTTTAAATTTTATCAAATTCTACCAACTTTTTCATGAAATTCAAATTAATGAATTAAATTATATTATATTAATAAATGGTTAAGTTAAAAAACCTTTTTTATTTTTTTAATTAGAATCAAAAGTTCAAGATTTGGAGTTATACTTATATCTACTGATCTTGTAAATTTGCTGGGCAATTTTTTTTCCAATATTATCAATTTTGGTTAAATCAGGAATATCTGAATTGAATATATTCTGCAAAGTCTTGAGTTCTTCTAAAAGATTTCTTGCTCTAAGAGTATTCACACCAGGAATACCTGCAATAATATATTCCAATAAGAGAGATGTATCAATGGGAGCTTTCTCAAAACGTAGATTTATATTAGGAACTGATTCTTTTTGCTCTTTCTTAGCCATCTGATAAAGAAAAAAAGCAGTTTCCTTGGCATCCCTAGTTTTGTAAATAGAAACACCTATTTTCAAAATTATAGACGTTATTGCTCCATAAAGAGCATCATGGTTAATATTTGAGCTTAGAAAAGGGTCCCCTTCTAAAATCAAGATTGGCACTTCAAAATGATTTTTGAGGGCTAATAATTCACTGAATAACCTTCCATCTTTAATAGAATCATTAAAATCTTGTGCTGATTTTCGTTCAAATCCAACCCTTGATGAAATAATATAATCTCCAACGGATAACTGTTTTAATGCTATATTAACTCCGATTAAAGATAAAATTCTTACAACGGGAGATGATGTTTCACGAGTATCGCAAAAAATCTTATATCTTTCAGCATTATTAATTTTCTGAATATTATTATTAATTTCCTCGGTATTTTCATTTATCTCATCGGGTTTCTTTGTATATTCAGTCATAAAATTTAATAAACTTGCTTGATTTGGTTTAGAGTTAATATTTGAATTTTTTATTTCTCTGAGGTTGCGTTTCATGTTCTTTTCTTTTGATTTTTCTGCCCAAAAATATCCCTCATCACGAGTATTTTCTGCCATTAATATTAATACTTTTCCTTCTTTCTTCCTACCCGTGCGACCCCTTCTTTGGATGGAACGAATTGCGCTTGGCACGACATCATAAAATACAACGAGATCACATTCTGCTATGTCCAATCCTTCCTCTGCTACACTCGTCCCGATTAAAGTATTATAAGTTCCATTCCTAAATTCTTCAAGAAGTTGAACCTGTTCTTTTTGGCTTAATCCTTTATCGGAACCTTTTTTCGCTTGTCCAACAAATTTGTGAGCCTTAATTATATCATCATCCTTGAAAATCCTTGCAATGTTATTAACGGAATCTCTGAAATGGCAAAAAACTAAAATTCTTGAGCTCTCATTATTCATTAATTGAGAGTATAATACTTCTTTTAATTTTTCAATTTTTGGATGGATTAATCCTTTTGACTGAAGCATGTAGGTGAGTTCTTTTACTCTATTGAAATCCTTATCCGCATTTAGTTCTTTAAGGGACTTGTTTGCATTGTTTTTTTTTATTTTTTCTTCATTTTTCTCGATATAATCCTTTAATGCATTTATTCCCTGAGTTTCTATGAGTTCTGTCATGTGGGATAATCGGATTGCATTTGCGGTTAACTTTTTAGCATAAAACATTTGAAATTTTTCATTCTCATCTTGAGCACTTGAAATTCTACGATTTATGATGTTGTTTAATTTTAGCAGGTCCTTTCTAGTGACTTTGTTGATATCGTAAGAATTTAATAATTCATTCTGCTTTAAAAATTTATAACAAGCTTTTAATTTTTCCTCCAAAATCCTTTTTACATCAAGGAATTCTGGTGGTAATTTTATCTTGATCCATTCATTATCCACATTATGAATATAAGGTTTCACGTCAGAATCCTCTTCTGTCCTGATCTCAATGTGGTCGATAAATAGATTCTGCTTGATTTCATTGATCTTTTCTTCAGTTGAACCTGGACTCGCAGTAATACCTAATATGTGGGGGGACCTCGCACTATGAACATACTTTTGAGCGATATAACAATAAGCATAATCTCCTACAGCTCGATGACATTCATCAAAAATGATGAGAGAAACATCTTGAATTGAATATTGTCCGGCAATGATATCATTTTGAAATACTTGAGGGGTCATGAAAGCAACTTTCACGTCATCCCATAAGATCTTTCTGTTTTCAGGAGATATTGTTCCAGTTACGACTTTCAGAGATTCAGGGTCAATCTTAGTTAAATATAAAAAGGAATTATAGTGTTGTTCAACTAGGGGTTTAGTAGGTGCTAAAAATACTACTCTTGAATTTGGTTTTTCTGTTAATTTATGAACTACGAGCATTAATGCAATTATGGTTTTTCCCAAACCCGTGGGTATTACGACAAGAGAATTCTTATCGAGACAATTAATGAAAATATTTTCTTGATATTCGCGCCGAATAATTGTGTCATTTTTTACCAATGGGTGGGATATGAACTCCTCTTTTTTTAGTTGAGTGATCATCTGTATTTACTTTAACCTGTATTTATGAATAGACTAAGATAAGGATAATATAAAATATTAGAGTCCATCGAATCTCTTAAATTCAATTAATACCTTTTTAATAATATCAATAAAAAAATATGGGAAAAAATTAGCGCGAGTGGTTTAGCTTGGCTATAACGACTTTTATGCTAGAAAGCATTAAACGTTAAACGCTCACACCGTGTAAATCATTTAAACATTATCGTAGTGATCACGATGGTCGGGGGTTCAAATCCCTCCTCGCGCATATCTTTTTCATTCAATAATGAAAAACCATAAAACATATATTCTATTTAAGATACTATAAAGTAACTACTTTTTCTTAGGTTAGGTTTATCGTGTCAAGTTTCTTAGAATCAAGGGAATTGAGAAAAAAATACAAAGAAGTTAAAAAATTTTTAAGAAATGTTCCAAAATATCGTAAAAATTTAGATGAAGATATAGAGATAAATATTGACCACGAAATTGGTTCAATCTTTCTTACGAGATATGAAAAAGCAAGAATCGTTGGAGCAAGAGCTCTTCAAATTAGTTTTGGAGCACCCATTTTAGTTGAAAAACCGAAAAAGGTAATTGATCCCATAAAAATAGCCCAATTAGAATTAAAATCAAAAATCCTACCCCTAACTATTAGGAGAGAATACCCTTCAGGAGAATATGCGGACATACCTATTAAAAATTTGTTATTGAAAAAGGATTGAATTATCTTTCCTATCCTGTTTTATTTTTATTGAATGCGCTCTTCCCCTTTATCCGTGAGAATGTAAACAACATTTTCATTAACTACTTGAGAATCTAAATAGCCTTTAGCTATGAGATTATTGAGAATAATTTCCAATTCTGCTTTTTTATACCCTTCCATGCCCATCATTACCCGACTTTGATTCACAATGATTGCAATTCGGGACATGAATAGTCTTTTCTTTTCAAATGCCTCAAGAATGGTAAGTTCGTCGTTGTTCAATTTATCAGACGTCTCTTTAAGTTTTCCACTATCTTTTAGAACACTTGCTAGGTTTTTCGTTTCTTGACTTACAGCTTGCTTCTTAGTTTCCACGTGTTTTAGGGTTACTAAATCTTTGGCTACCGGTGCTTTTTGATCCTTGGCCATTTCATCGATATAACTTTTTAGTTTTTCAGCATCGGCTTTATTCTTTTGAGCCTCATCTTCCTCTTGATTCTCCATAATAATAAAATAAACAATTTAGCTTTAAATAATTATTTTAATTTAATTTTCATTTAGATGACCATTAAAACACTAATTTTGCACCCTATAATCTTAGTTCGATAAACTAACTTGAAAAGGAAGATTAAAAATAAATAATATATATTCTAACTAATCTTTAAACTCATTTTTTTTTTATGATGAAGAAAGTTGTTGAATTTGAGCTAAAAAATCAAGAAAAAGTAAAAATAATTTTTCGCTATGTAAAAAAATCGGATGTTGATGGTGTTTGGAATAATTTTAACTCCGTTTTGATAGAAGGGACATTTCTTCCCGTATTAACACCCGTAGAAACGGAATGGGAAAAAAAAGCATGGTTCGATAATTTAAAAAAAGAAAATGAGATGTGCATTGTTGCGGA
>CAZRIR010000227.1:0-2669 GCA_964600195.1 uncultured archaeon
CCATCATAAGAAAAGCTAAGCATTACATAGATTCTGGCGCCGAAATTATTGATATAGGCTGCATTGCGAATCAATCAAATCCCAAACGTGTAAAAGAAATAATCCAACTCCTTAGAAAAAATTTTAACATACTAATTAGCATTGATTCCATGGATATAGATGAAATAAATGCCGCAGTTGAAGAAAAAATTGATATGATCCTGAGTTTAGATTTAGGAAATTATGAAGATTTACTTGATTTGCCTAAAACCATTCCAATTGTAATCCTTCCAACAAATATAAAAAAGGGATATTTTCCTAAAGATCCTAAAGAAAGAGTTGACAACCTCCTTGAATTAACTCGAAATTTAAAAGAGCACGGATTTAACAAGTTAATTGCCGATCCCTTGTTAGAAACACCAATATCTCCGGGATTATGTAATTCATTAGAATCTTATCATTTGTATAAAAAAATATTTTCCCGTAAAGATCTAAAAGAATTAGAATTACCTCTTTTTTTTGGAATATCTAACGTAGTAGAATTGATAGATGTTGATTCAATTGGTGTTAACGGATTATTAGCGAGTATTGCGATTGAATTGGAGGTAGGTGTTCTTTTTACTGTGGAACATAGTTCAAAATTAACATTTGGAGTAAGAGAACTCAAAGAATGCATGAAGTTAAATTATCTCTCGAAATACAAAAAAACTCCTCCCATAAATTTAGGACTTCAATACTTTAGAGCAAAAGGAAAAATCAAGGTGGATCTTCCAACCATCAATCAGAATGAAGCAATAATTGTAAATAAAATTAATGAAAATTATATTCCTGATAAAATAGGATATATTAAAATTCATGTCGATCATTATCAAAAAAAAATCTATGTCATTTTCCATTCTAATGAGGACAAGATACTCCAGACCTTTATAGGAGAAAATGCTGAAAGCTTGAGTAAAAAAATAATTGAAATGAAAACTATTGAAAACCTCCAGCATGTAAATTATTTGGGTAGAGAATTATCAAGAGCCGAATTTTGTTTGTTTTCTGGAAAACCATACATTCAAGATAAAAAAAATTAAGAGAAATGTTTTTATAAAAGGGCAAAACTATTTTTTATATAAAGATGGGTTTAGAAATTGATCTAAATCGATTAAATGATCAGGTTAATAAAAAAATGAAAATTGGAATTATAGAAACTGGAAATGTAGGCACTAGTTTGGGTAAAATTTGGGCTGAGAATGGTCAAGACATTTTTTTTGGATTAAGAAATCCGAAAGGAATTAGTAATTTGATAGATGAAATAGGAATAAAAGCTAAAGGTGGCTCATATGAAGAAGCGGCCCAATATGGTGATGTGATCTTATTAGCCATACCTTGGTCATCCGTTCAAGATACACTAAATATTTTGGGTGATCTCCATGGAAAAATTATTATTGACTGTACAAACACCGTAGCCCCAAAATTAGGTGATCTATTATCAGATATAGGTAATTCTGCTGCCGAACATATCGCGGAATGGGCAAAAGGCGCACATGTTGTAAAAGCATTCAATGCTTTTGATCCCGAACATTTAAGTGAGGTTAAAACAAGGGACCCTAAACCAAGCACATTTATATGTGGAGATGACCCTCATGCTAAGTCTTTGGTAAAGGAATTGGGGCATATAATTGGTTATGATGTCATAGATTGTGGACCACTTAAATATGCCAGACTTCTCGAACCTCTTGCTTTACTCTGGTTTGAACTTGCCTATACTCAGGGAATGGGTCCGGGTATTGCCTTCAAGCTACTACATCATAGAAAATTACCTGAATAATGGTTTGGGGAAAAAATTAATCCTCTAATATTTCTGTGCACTGAAAAATTTCCATGCCTGGTTCCAAAAATGGTTGTAATGGTGCAATGTTTTTTGGAAGATTCGTATTGTGAACATTAAATGCTTCTTTATCTTTATATTTCTCATAAAAGAGTATTTTATTTTTATTTTTACTGCCTTTGAGAACGTGTGGAATGTATGCCAAGCATCCAGGTTCCGAATTTAGCACGTGTGGCACGATTGTTTTTAGTTGTTCAATGGCTTCTTCCATTTTTCCTTCTTTAACATTTATGATTGCAATTATTGTTATTACCATTATTATTTCCTCTTAAATCTAAATTTTTTATTTGAATAACTTGTATACTATTTATAGACGCTATTTTATTTTAGTATTATTATTTAATGAAGGAGTAGCTGAGAATCAAAAATTTTAAGAGCTTTTCAATAGGTTTGTATTTATTTTTTTAACAATAACTATATAAATGTTCATTTCTATATTTTTTAAAATGCATTCTATCTCAAATATGGAGAGAGGAATATAATGCTTGATAAAAATAGTTTTAAACCTAAAATAATTTCTGAAGCTGAAAAGCTATACAAAAAAGTTCAAATGGATAAAGATCAACATAAGATTTTTCTTGGTTTTATTGATATTCTCCTTAAAAATTTACCCTTACCCGAACTTGCGTCCAAAGGAATAGGTTGGAAAGCTGTAAGCATATGGCAGGTTAAATATGAAAGAAAACTAAGTGATCTAATGGACACAACCCCCGAGGATAGGGTTAATTCAATTGAAGAAATCTTAAATATATTTAAGGATGAAGCTATTAAGGGACTTGCTAAAAAGGAGGATGAACCAATTCTTTCAAAAACT
>CAZRIR010000227.1:2769-4429 GCA_964600195.1 uncultured archaeon
ATCAAAATTTGATTCCTAAGTATTTATAACAATTCTTCCTTTAACAAGCTTAAATAATTTAAAATTTTCAAGCCTTTAACTGTAAGTAGGTATAATTTATTTTCTTGAGTTATATATCCGATTTTGATTAATTTATCTATGTGGAATAGTAAATGACCTGCTTTTATTCCCATTTTTTCCTCTAACTGAGTATAGGTTTTTCCTCCATTCTTTAAATTAATAAGAATTTTGATTCTTAATACATTTGATAAAGGATTTATTAATTCATGAATTTTTTTCTCTATTCCTTCTTGAAAATGAATGTCATCATTTATAGCAATGAGTTCATCTCTTAATTTAGTTTTTTCTGCTTTTTTATTACCAATTAGTTCTTTTAAAGTGTGATATATCTGCATTGCATTAGTTAAACATTCAGAGTTGCACTTCTTTTTATAAAAGGAATAATTTGATGTCTTGAGATATTTTTCAATTAATTTGATTGCTTCATTAGATCCTTTTTCGGAATAGGCTTGTAAAATTTTGTAAATACCTCCTTCCAATAGTCTAATACACGCATCAGATAATCTACATGAAGGATCTTTATTATCTAAAAACTTTATCATTTGCTTTCGTGCCATTAAGGATAATTCAGAAAAGATATTATCATCAGTGATCCCTTTTTTAATTGTGTCCAACTCATTTTTCATGATTAAAATCAAATTTTGCAAAAAATTGAAATTATCACTAATCTCACCTATTTTATTGCTGAGATTTATTTCAATATTTTCAGGATTTCTCATTTTGCATCATTTTTTAAATATTTTTCCTATTTTTTTATTATTGTTTAATACTTATAGTAATCTATAGCATTACAAAAACTATAGGAATCTATAGGAAAAACTTTACTTTTATATAGTTACCTAATTTATAAAAATTATACCTTTTAAAACTATCAAATAGGTGATGATTAAACTGTCTGATTTTAAATTTCTGAAGCTTGAAAAAAAAGGAAAGATTTGCATTATATTGTTAAATAGACCTGAAAAAAAAAATGCCCTGAACGGAGCATTAAGGCAGGAAATAATTGATGCCTTAGATCATCTCAAGGAAGATAAAAGGATAAGAACGGTTATATTTTATGGTGGTGAAGATTTTTTTTCTGCAGGATTTGATAAAGATGAAGTTCAAGCTTCAATTTCCAGCCCAGAGAAGGCTAATGAATTGAAAGACTCTTCTCTTCTTTTTCATAAAAAATTATTTGAATTTCCAAAATTAACTATTGCCGCTATATCGGGATATGCCTTAGGTGGAGGATTTGACCTTGCTGTTCTCTGTCACCTTCGGATTGCATCTAAAAATGCGGTATTTGGTCATCCAGAAATCACATTTGGGGCGTGTCCGCTCTTCTTCTCATATATGTCTTTAGTAGGGCGAGGTAAAGCATTAGAAATCTTATTAAACACGACTAATCGGAATTCTTTCATAAATGCTCAAGAAGCACTTAAATTGAATATTATCAATAAATTAGCTGAAAATGGAACGGTTTTAGAAAACGCAGTATCCATGGCAAATCAAATTAATAAATCTCCAAAAATGACTATTTCTACGTTAATTAAAGTGAGCAATGCTTTTTTTGATCAATACAAAGCTTATGAGAATGAAATTAAAGTCATAATGAATA
>CAZRIR010000228.1:0-4429 GCA_964600195.1 uncultured archaeon
TCCAATTCTCGACATTGAGCAATAAAATCAGGTCCATCGATTTCTTCTAACATTAAATTTATTTTGCTTATTCCTTTTTTATATTCCTTTTTATCTCTGAGAATGATAATTTCTTTGTTTAAGGTTTCTACAATTTCTCTTGTCTCTTTAAGTTCTCTCTCAGAATCTTCCAAAATTGATGTATATTCTTCAATTATTTCTGATTTATCATTTTCTTTTGCTATTTTAATTAAATCCTTACAATTCTTAATTACTTCAGTAAGAGTGTTTTTTTCAAGATCTTTTTCTATTTTTTTCTGCAAGGTAGAGATTTGCTGAAGTATCTTTCTTTGTCTCTCTTCATGTTCTAGTTTTTGTTTAATGAAATTATTTTTAATCGATGTCCATTTGTTAATGATTTTATCATCTAATATAAAATCCATTAATTCAAAAGCATTTTGAATAATTTCTTCACATTTACTAAAGTCTTCTTTTTTTAGGTAATTATTGTAGTCCTTTTCAAGAACCACCAATTGTTTTTTGCAACGTTCATCCTCTTTTTTTGCTTTATTCCATTCTATTTCTTCCTTTGAAAATAGATTTTCAGCAACAGTTAAACCCGCTTTATCGACACCTTTATCCTTCAATTCAAGTTTGAAATCATTAAGTATCTCATGTGCTTTCACAATTTTTTTTTGCTTCAATAAATTCTCATATTCCTTCGTAATAGTCGCTGCTTTTTGCTCCATTTCTTCGTGTAAAATTCTTAATTCTTCTTGCTTATTTTCATATTCTGATTTTATTTTTTTAAATTTATTTTCAAGTAAATTCCATTCTTTTAATGTGGAATCATCTGATATAGAATCTAATATTTTATGAGCGTGTTTTAATTTCTTTTCACATCCAATAAAATCTTCCTTTTTTAAAAGAAAGTTGATTTCTTTTTCAAGAGTTGATAATTCAGATAATTTTTTTTCTTCTTTCAAATGTGCAGCATGCCATGCATTGTCGTCCTTTAATATTAATTTTCCAACAGCTGGTATTGAATTCAAATCAAGATTATCATCCTTTAATTCAAGCTTGAAGGTGGATACAAGTTCATGCGCTTCTGCAATTTGATCTTGAGAAATTAAAATGTCAAACTTCTTTTCAATTTCTCGAGTTTTTTTTTCAATTTTAGCAACAAATCCACTTAATTCCTGCTTTTCTTTTAAAGAATCTATTAATTCCTCTTGATCTATTTGAAGCGATTTATCATTTATTTTTTTTGATAATTCTAAAAGCTTTTCAGAAGCTTCAATGGCTTCCTGATATTGCTTATTTTTAACATAATTTTCCACTTTTTTGTTTAAATCTTCAATTTCATAATTAATAGGTTCAATAACTTTTTCCTGAGCAACTATATGATCTTCAAACGAATTTTTATCAAAGTCAAAAAGGTTAAAAAATTCAAACGTCTCTCCCCCCGATTCAATTGTAATATTACGTAGAATTCGTAATTTTGGATATTTCTGGGAAAATAGTTCCCGAATTTGGGGTATGAAAAGCTTAAGTGTATGAGTAGCATTTTTCCCAACCCATATGTACATTTTTTTGGCTTTTATGGAATAGATTGCCAAAATCGAATATAACGTAAAAAGCTTTAAGGGTTTATCATTAGTTTGTTCTTCAAAAGTTCCAGAATAACTGAGTTTATAGATTTTTATATCATTTCCGGGCACGTCTTATAACCTTCGGATTTATTGATTTTCATGTAATATATAATCAAGTTTAATAGGGGGTGATTAGATTTTATTTTTGAGTTCTTATTAATGTAAAATAATTTATATCATAAGAGAATTTGTGATAATTCATTTATTTTTCCTTTTTCTCATGCATGTTAGTTTTTTTTCTTCTAAAGTCAGGTTATCTCCACCATATTTAATCTTACGACCATTATAATAGAGATTTGTTTTTTCTTCGCAGATCTTGTTCCATTCAACAATTCCATGCTTTTTAAGCATCAATAAATTGTAAACTTTTGAGTTATGAGGTAAAAAGATCTCGAAATTTACAATAGGTTGTAGTTTTTCACAGGGAAAATCTTCACATTCATGGCAAAAATTATGCCTTCTCTTCGTAACGCATTCATAAGTTTTACAGGTGGGAAAATTTTTGACTTGACCTTTTTGTTCCCGACAACCCTTACAGTTATAAGCTTTCACTCCGGGGCATTTCTTACAATAAATACCACAGGGGGCATGATTCTTGAAATAAAGGTCAAACGAACAAAAATTTGCCATATGTAAATATTTAGTTTAAGAAATTTAAAATTATTTAAATATGATAAAATTAATTCTCTGATAGAGAAATAAATGAATTGGTGTTTTAATGGAGAATTATACAATCATCATGCCATTTGTACCATTAGTGGGAGGTTTTTTTTGGAGTTTTATTATATTAGCGATTATAATTGGGAAAACAAACTTATCAAAAAGAGCATGTTTTTATATATTAATTTGTCTTGATATTTATGGTTTGATTTTGTATAATTTATTGATTATAATCTATTTATTGCATTTTAATATAAAATCTGGCGCAGGTTTGTTAGCAGGTTTAATAATGTTGCCATTAATGACAACATTCTTTTTATGCATTAATTTTATAATAACTATATCTTTATATTATGTTTTAGCGCATGATCTTGAGTATGATAAGGAAACTATCACTGAAAAATGGCCTATAATATTTAAATTCAAAGTACTTGCCGTTCAAATTTCATTTCATTCTTTTCCAATAATTCTATTTGTTTATTTCGTAGTAAACACTAAATTAATTTTAGCAACCCCACTTCTTTTAATTATAAGTATATCAATTAGTTTCACAATAATAATAATCTTCTTTCTATTAGCAACGGTTTCATTGACAGGCGCTGTAAGAAGATGGAACAGGAGACTATGGTAATAAAATAAAATAAATAAAAGATTTATGTCAGGTAATCGTTTTATTCTGATTTTTGTATAATTTAATATATAAATTTTGCTTTAACTCAAGTTTAAATAAAAATTATAAGATCATATTTCTATATTTCAAAAAGTTAAATGATAAAAGGAATATGGAAAATGTCAAAATCAATGAATAAAGTAGTTAAAATATTAATCTGCGTGATTGCATATTTACTTTTTGCAATTTTAATGTATTCAGCAAGTAGTAATTCTGGACCGGCAATATTTACTTATATTCCCATACCTGGAGCCGTAACGGGAATATTAATACTGTTTATCTTGGTAATTGTCAGTGCATTAATTGGGGTATTAGTTGGAACTTTATTGTCAGATTTATTTTTGACGATACACAACAAAATTCTTGGAAAAAAGCTGGACTATAGCATACAAGAAATTCCTAATCCCAACTATGAGACTACGATCATTTCGGCTTTATTTCCAACACTATTGGGTATTAGTTTGGGTATTTCTATTTGTAAAAATTCGACATTACAAAACCTAATATTGACTGACTTTGCAAGAACCTCCCCAGATATGTTCAGTGCGGATCTTATGACGTCTATTGGTGTTTTACCTATTACTATCTTTTTGGGTTTTTTAATTTTCGTCCCAATTTGGGTGATTTTAAAATCTGGTATTGTATTTTCGAATAAACCAAAAATAGAGAATAAAGGTTTACCTGTAGAAACGATGAGTGTGGGTACCTGGTATGTATATCTCTTAAAAGGTTATGCTGGACTTGGAGCATTAATGGGATTCATTTCATTCACGAGTGGCGCTCTTGCTGATGCCTCAGAGGATTTCATATCTTTAGCTCTCTTTTACATAGCACCATTCTTTGTATTTGCTTTTACTATGCCTGCTTTATTGTTATACGAACAAATACAAAAAGGGCGAGTAAAATCCTTGCTCGAAACTGCGAGAAAGTTAGGAATAAGTGATTCTTAAAAAACAATTTTTTTTTTCATCTTAATTTTTTTCATCTATTTAAGATTGAATCAATAAAATACTTATCAGATTTTTTTTTTGATTTTGTTTACTATGGGTTTTCGGAAAATAATACGCAAAAATAAAACTCAAAAAAGAAAAGAGAAGGTGAAAAAAATAGAAATCAGTAAATTTTAGTCGAGTCTTCTTTTTTAATGTTAGTGTAACTATCCTACATAGTTACAAGAAGGTGATGTATATCGGTAGAACAGTGCCATCATTTCGTCCCGCCCTTGAACAGGAGATCGAAAGCTGGAAAGACTTTAAAAGAGCACTAAGACCTGAAGATCAGAAGGTCTTTGATAAACTAATGAATTTTGCACGAATTCATGCCGATGCAGGAAGCATGAGTGCCCGTCCAATGCTTTCTGAAATCCTTTTTATGTCATTTGCAATTGAACAGGAAAAAAGAATTACTAGACTAGAACAAGAGTTAAAAGATCTCAAGAATAAAGAAAGGAAAGAAGAGAGTGTCTCGT
>CAZRIR010000229.1:0-4415 GCA_964600195.1 uncultured archaeon
TGCTTTCATTAATTCAAGAGAAAATAAGAAATAAAAGAAAAAATCCTTTTTTATCATTCAATCATAAATGACTAAAAGAAAAAGATTTGAAAATTGTATCAGCTTTTTCTTTTCTAATTTTTTCTCTATCTTCAGGAGGTATCTTATTTTTGAGGGCTTCATTGCAGATTTTTTTTCCAATCACGACCTTCGGATTATCTGCCCAATTTACGTCGAGCATTAAACAAGTATAATATATCGTTGATTGAATAAAACTAATTAATATACCTAAATTGTATACTTCAGGAGTATTTATCATAATTTTGGCCGAGGGAACTCCTTGTTCAATTAAAGCCTGAAATGTCGCATCTGCTTGATAATTTATTATTGTTTGAGCCGTATGCCCATTGATGTAATCAATTGAAGATTCTAATGTTAGGTCATTGTCCTCCTGTTGGATTGTCCAGATTATAGGTATGACCGTTCCCTTGGTACCTCCCAAAAGATATTCCAATACTGAATGCTGGCAAATTGGTGCGGATTGGTAAGAGCCCATGATTCCTTTATTATTTTTGCCCGTGCTTTCTGAAATTTCTTGAACAAATAATCCTACACTTCCTTCTAAATTTTCAGAATATGGCATTGAAAATGCAACCTTGTACCCCATGATATACAGGTTAAATATAAATGAAGCAAACTCTAGAGCAGGATTTTGCTGATATGTCATATAGTTATTATATCCTTCTTTTAAGCCTTCTAAAAATTTTCCTGTATTGATCCCAGCTAAATAAGCTGGAACAATTCCAACGTTTGAAATCGTACCTGCAAAACGACCTGAAAGATCAGGAACGTCAAGAATTGGACAACCAATCCTTTTTAGGAGATTATTCATCGTTCCCTGACTAGATAATCCTAGAAATTTATATTTACGTTCATGGAAAGTTCCAATAGTTGAATTCACGTCTAAGGTTTCACCTCCTCGTGAAATGGGAATCACCACGGAATTATCGTTTCTCGTTTCTCTTAAACATCGATTTAATTCCACCGCTCTCGAACTCGTTATTGGATAAATCTTTTTCTTAGATAAATGTTTCAAGGCTAATAATGATTGAATAGATCCTCCCGTTCCTAAAACGATGATATTTTCTATGTGATCATTTAAAAACTCTTGAGATGCGTTATTTATTTCAGTCATGTTAACATGAGTTTCGGTATCAGTAAAAAAAGGAGCATCCCATTTATTTTTATTATCTTCAATTAATTCAATTGATTTATTAAGCAATTTTTCATTAATTTCAGGATAATATTCCAACTTGAATCTTGATGTCAATTTATTTCACATATGTCTGTTAAAATTAGTTAAATTACAAATAACAAAATCAGAAATATAAAAATTATTATTTAATTTAAAAAATTTGAAAAAATAAAAATAAGCAGTTTTTACCCTTCCTTGATACCTTCTTCCGTAATACTAAAAACAGCCTCTCCTTCAGGTAGGTTAGGAGCATCGACAACCTTAGCAACTCTTTGGGTTCCTTTACCTTTTCTAAGGTATACTCTAATTGTAGAACCATGAGCTACAATATTTCCTCCTGCGGCAGTAAGAGGATTTCCATAAAAAACGTCAGGTTTGGCTTGAACTTGATTTGTCACGACAATAGCAAGATCAGAATGGATGTCGGCTAACCTTAACAAATCATGAATGTGTTGATTTATTGTTTGTTGTCGCGTTGCTAAAGTCCCCCTTCCAATGTATTCACTTCTAAAATGTCCTATTAATGAATCTAAGATGATAAGCTTGATATTTTTTTCTTTTATTAAATTAGCTGCTTCCTTGATCAGAAGAATCTGATGGTCAGAATTATAAGCCCGTCCAAAAATAATATTTTGTAACACCTTTTTCGTATCTAAATCTAATGATTCGGCCATTTGAATAATTCTTTCTGGGCGGAATGTACCTTCAGTGTCAATATATAATGCACGTCCTTCAAGTCCTCCATTTTCTCGAGGTAATTGAACATTAACACATAATTGGTGCATTAATTGAGTTTTACCTGTTCGGAATTCTCCAAAAAACTCGATAATACTTCCCGTTTCGCAGCCTCCTCCTAATAATTCATCTAATTCTGGACTTCCTGTTGTAATTCGAGCGATGTTTTTTCTATGTTCCCAAACAACTTCAGCAGACTTAAAACCAATGTTTAATTGATCCATCGATGCTTTTATTAATTTAGCGGTAGTTTTTTCACCTAATCCGCTCTCGCCGATAATGATACTAGGGGGAGTGTATGCTATTGATTCTAGACTACCGAAACCAGCTTTAATTAATTTATTTAATGTTGCTTCACCTACTCCAGGCAGACTTTTTACTGCTTGTATGCAAGCATCTCTATCACTTATACCCATGGAATCATCAACCATATCTTTATATACTTGTTCTTCTTTG
Source organism: uncultured archaeon (assembly GCA_964600195.1). Taxonomy (GTDB): domain Archaea; phylum Asgardarchaeota; class Lokiarchaeia; order Sigyniarchaeales; family SOKP01; genus FT1-020. Next base: position 2,426 of record CAZRIR010000229.1, read on the forward strand.
AGTTCTTCTTCATCCAATTCCTCAAATGCTTCTAACAATTCAGCTTCATCCTCAAGTTCCCCATCATCCATATTGATTTCCTCTTCATCAAGAACCTCATCGTTAAAATCATTAACATTTTCAGTTAGTTCTTCATCAACATTATCAAGCACATATTTTAAATGTTCTTTATAGATTTTCCCTTTAGTATGATTTCTTTTACATTCTGGACAATAATATTCTTGTCCTTCTTCAAAACCATTATTTTCTATCTCGATTGCTTTAGCCAAAATAATTCACGTCATATAAAAATTAAATGAGTATTTTTTATACTTCATTTTAAATTATAATAATAAACACAAGTCGCTAATTTTAAAGAAAATAGAGTATCGATTTTTTGATTTTATTTCCTGATTAATAACAATATTTTCGATATTATTTTTTCTAACTTTAAGCAGAAAATTGTTAGGTTGAGAGATAGTAACATAATTTTAAAAGATATCAAACTTCATTCACACGAGGATAATTAACAGGAATACGATACCACCATGTAAAATGGCACATGTGATTAGGTCAAATTTGAGTTTAAACCAACTTAACAAGAGCGCCATGACAAAAACGAATATGTAATAAATTCCAAATCCCGAGATTGGTAAATAAAATAAATGGGTCATAGTGAATAATATTGCTGTATAAATGATAATTTTTTTATTTTTTTTTGTTAAAATAGCTACATGTTTTTGTATGATTCCTCTAAACATCGTTTCTTCATAAATTGCTCCCAATAAACTAAATGACAATGTGATAATTATCTTTCCTAAAGAAATTGAGGGAATGGGCGAAATTGAAATATTTGTAAGCAAAATAATTAAAGGAGCTAATAGCATTAAAGGAATTATGCCAATTAATCCATATAAGATACTTTTTTTTAAATCAACTGATTTGAATCCAATTTCCTTGAAACTGCTTTTTTCAATTCGATACAAGAAATAATACGTAAAAGTCAATCCAAAGAGAAGTAAAAGGGAATAAAAGACAACATCTTCTATCAAATAAGGCATTATTCCAATAGTTGCCCCAAAGAAAGCTAAAATGAATCTAATTAGGAATAATAATAGACTTATAGATATAATTATAGCTAAATGGTTTATTTTTTTTTTTGAATATAATTTTGAGATTAAATATAAAGCAAGTACTAATATTGGGAGGGTTATAACAAAGTATAGTAAATTTATCACGTAAAATATCATTTTTAAAACGTTTTTCTATTCAAGATTGATAAATTCTTATTATAATTCCATTAGGTTTGCTAAATTATAAAATCTTCCAGTATCTAGCATTATGGAATTTTACATGGAATAGATTTATATTTTTGATAGAAAATTAAATTATGTAAAAAAACTATAGAGAGTAAAAAAAATAAAGAAATTAATTATGAATTTATTATTTTATGTCTATTTTCTTTTTTTCAGGTTTTGGGGGTTCTACTTTTGGAATGTTGACTTTCAAAATACCTTTTTCTAAATTAGCTTCAATTTTGCTTTCATCGATGTGTTCTGGCAAGTTAAAAGCTCTATAGTAACTAGAAGAGTGATATTCCCTCCTGACGAGTTGCCCTTCTTTTTCTTCTTTCTTTTCTTCCTTGCGTTCACCCTTAATTTCTAGCATGCCATCTTGAATGGTAAGTTCAATATCACCTTTTTCCAAGCCGGGTAATTCAGCAGAGATTTCAAAGGATTTTTCTGATTCGCTGATATTTGCTAAAGGAGTTCTAAATATTGGCTCATCATCACGAATTATTAAGCTTAAAGGTCTATATTGTCTGCGACTAAAAGGCCACCAATCATTAAAGAATGCGTTTTGAATGCTATCAGACAATTGTTCCATTTCTTGGAATAATGAAAAGGGATTTTCACGTCGTACAGTCAATTCTCTTGACTTTTTATCTTCTTTTTTTTCATTTTTTGTTTTTTCTTTTTTTTTAACTTCAATTTTTTCTTTATCAGACATA
>CAZRIR010000230.1:0-4395 GCA_964600195.1 uncultured archaeon
GGAATTATGCTGGCAATTTGTTTTCGCGTCCAAGACATCCATTTTTCAGGGACAATTTCGGGATTTAACCAAATGATATTTTTTTTAAAATGGTTGGCCAATTCTCTCATGTAATAGATTCCAGGCATTTCATTACGATGATAATAGTAAATTGATCCATATCTCTCCGTCAATTCCCAACTTGCCATAGCCGCATCACCAACCATCACGCATTTATAGTTTTTGTCGTATTTCTTGATAAAATCATCAAAATCTATAGCCTCATCAGGATTTCTTTGAGCATTAAAATATAATTTATCATAGGGACAATTATGGAAATAATAATATTTAAAATCCTTCCAATGAGACATTTGATTTGCAGCAGAAAATAAAAGATTTACTAGATGGGCAAATGGAGTCATGCTGCCACCAACATCCATTATTAAGAGGAGTTTTACGTTATTTTTGCGTCGTTTTTCAAAGACCATTTCAATATCACCACCGTTTTTTGCGGTTTGATCTATGGTCTTATCCATGTTTAACTCGTCCTGCTTACCAATTTCTTCTAATCTTCTAAGTCGTTTTAGAGCTACTTTTATTTGCCTAGTATCTAAAACAATATCTTTTCTGTAATCCTTGAAAATTCGCTTTTGAGCAATCTGCATTGCCGTTCTCATTCCAGCTCCGCCCCCAACTCTCATTCCCATTGGATTTTGTCCGCTATGACCAAATTGGGAAGTACCTCTTGTTCCAATCCAGTGATCTCCCTTATTATGCTCATCATCTTGCTCTTTCATCAACTTTTCAAATTCTTTTTGCATTTTGTCGAGGTTAAAATTAGAAACGAGTTCTTGAAAATTTATACCCATTTCTTCCAATTCTTTAGGGTCAATGTTTTTATCTAACCAATCCCATATCTCTTGCTTGATATCTTCAGGAAATTGCAAATTTGCATCCTTAAAAAAATTATAAAAGGCAATATCATAAACATCAAAATGGTGCTCATTTTTACAGAGAATAGATCTCGAAATATAATAAAAATCAACCATATTACGTATATATCCCTTATTAAGAGCTTCCAATAAAGTCATATATTCCGTGATACTAACTGGCAATCTTTCTTTTAGATAATAAAAATATTCTACAAACATCTTTTCATTTAGCTAAAAATTTTGCATTTATAATTATTTATCCCTATTTCACATATAATGTTTCCAAAATTATATAATTACTGATGAAAATTCCATGTAAAAATTTCAAAAAAATTGAAAGAATTGCATTTCACATAATTTATAAAAATTCTAAATGAATCTTATTTTATATCAACTAATTTGAATTCTAATGATAAAATATAATATGTGAAAAATAAATGAGTGATGATAAGCGAATAGATAAGAATGAAAGAAAAGCAATACAAGAAATAGAGCAAATCTGTGGGCCATTAAAAAGAGTTAACATGAGCGCATATAAAACGGTAGAGAACCTCTATAATTTTAACGATGAAGGTTTTATAAACATGCTAGGTTTTGATTTATTGAGTCTGAACTTGGATGATAGCAAATTGAAACTTTTGGGTGAATCGATTAGAGAGTTAAGACATATAGAACGTATTCTCTTAAATTGTTCTGGAAATGAAGATATTCCGGCGTGGTTAAAAGAATTGACTTTCATTAAAGCCTTAGTCTTAATCGATAGCAATCTAACAGTAATACCCGAATTTTTAAAGGAGTTCAAACAACTTAACGCATTATATTTGTTGGGTAACCATATAAAAACTTTACCAGATTGGTTAGTTTCCTTAGATGAATTAAAAATTTTCAATTTAAATAATAGAGCCCAGACACTTGAACCTAACCAATCTAACATGGAAATATTGAAAAATTTATCTCAAAAAGGCATAAAATTATCAGATCCAACTTTCAAGTTGCATTTCTATCAAGGAGTTCCTCTTGATCAAATAAAAATAATCCAGAGTATTAGTTGGCATGATGATGGTATAAATCGTGTATTTTCTGAAACTCTGGGTTCAGCCGATGATCCTTGGAAGGACCCGCGCACTTATGATGTAAAGCTTAGGATTTATGATGGTAAAATCTTGCAAATGGCTATAAATGATGCTGACTTGAATGAACTCCCACACAATATAGGTGACTTAAAAGATTTAAAATTCTTATCCATAACAAAAACTAAAATTAGTTCATTAACAGATTCAATTGGAAATTTAACCAATCTAAATACACTCATATTATCAGACAATTATTTAGAAATCCTACCCGAATCATTTGTAAATTTAACTTCACTACATAAAATCGACTTAAGTAATAACCAATTTAAAGAGATACCTACGCAATTATGGGCTTTAAAAGAAGTAATAGATTTAATATTAGAAGGTAATCCCTTAAGTACGGAAGAAAACACGATTATTAAAAAAGTACCCGATTTAATACGAGATTATCTCAGAAAAAAAGCAACTATTAAGGTTTTTATCTCGCACGCTGTTATAGATTTTGAACCCTATCGTATAGAAGACCTCGTAAACTATTTACAAAACCAAAAAGAAATTTCTAGTGTTTATTTTTGTGAAGAAGATTTAGCAGGAAATATTGATGAATGGATGCTGAATGCCGTTCAAGATTCTCAATTAATCTTATTTATCGCTACAAACAAGTCTGTTTTTAATTCTCCTGATTGTGCAAACGAATTACAATTGGCGGATAAATTTTCGATTCCAGTAATTCCTTTAAAAGGAAAAGATGTTAATTGGCCTGATTTGGCAGAGAAAAATCTCTCAAGAGAATTGGGATTGGAATATGATATCAATAATTTTGAAACCTTTTGCGAGAATTTATACAAATATATTGAGAATTTCAAGAAAGAAATCAATTTGATGGAAAAGGAAGAACGACGATTAGGTATCATTGACATTTATGAACGATTCAGGCTCATGCTGGATGAAAAATTAAGTGATGTTGTTAGAAAAATTGATGATTTAACAAGTAATATGAAAAATATTTCAGATCGTATTGAAAATCTTGAAAAAAGAGTTTAACTTGGAAATTTAACACTTTCAAGAGCAATTTCAAGATCTTTTTCTTTTTTAATTAAGGTTCCTAAAAATGGTACTCCTTTTTTCAGTTCATCTAAAGTTATTCCACTTTTTAAAAGAACTCCAATCCAATCCAGAAGTTCGGATGTTGATGGCATTTTTCTCAACTTAGTTATGGCTCTTAATGCATAGAAATTTTTTAAGCATTGATCAAGTAGATTTTTTTTCAAATTCGGATAATGTAAATTACAAATCTCTGCCATAAAATCCTTATCCGGAAATTCAATATAATGAAAAACACATCTTCGTAAGAAAGCATCGGGAAGTTCTTTCTCATTATTTGAAGTAATGATGACTATTGGTCTAGTTTTTGATTTAACAAATTCTTTCGTTTCTTTGATATAAAATTCCATGATATCTAATTCTTGTAAAAGATCATTAGGAAATTCTATATCAGCTTTATCTATTTCGTCTATTAGAAGAACTACTTGTTCATCTGCTATAAATGATTGACCTAATGGACCATAACTAATATAATCATGAATATTATTAACGTCCCGTTCTGCAGAACCAAATCGACTATCATTTAGTCTTTGAACTGTATCATACATATAACACCCATCAATTGCTTCAGTCGTGCTTTTTACGTTCCAGATTAATAATTGCTTCCCTAAAGATTCAGCGATTGCATGAGCTAATAGAGTTTTGCCCGTACCTGGTTCTCCTTTAACTAAAAGGGGTCTTCCTAAAGCAATTGAGACATTTACAATGCTTCGGAGCTGTGGATCTGCGATATATCGAACTTTATCGGTATTAATGCTTCCCTTAAATTGATTAAAACTAGGACTACTCATAATTAAATAAAATAAACGAAAAATTAAAAAATTTTCTAAAAAGAAATTTTAACAAAATGGCTTGTTTAAAAGTATTATTTGTTAATCAATGAAATTTATTAATAACTTATAAAAAGAAATTTTAAATAGTTTTTAAGCAAAATAACTCACAAATTCAAATTTTATCTGAAAAATAAGAGATAAGATGATTACAATGGAAAAAGAAGATGAAATGTTGGAAGAATTGAAAAAGATTCGCGAATTCCTCACTCCGAAACCTACCTCAGAACCAGAAAAACCAAAGAATTTAGAGCAAGAATTTTTGTTGTTTATAAAAAAATATAAAATTCTCGGATTGGCTTCAGCGTTTATCTTAGGCCTCGCTGTGAATGCCCTGGTATTATCATTAGCTCAGGACTTGATAACTCCCTTAATTGGCCTGATTGTTCCTGGTTTTAAAGATATTTAAGATTTTAAAATAGGTGTATTTGGAATAGGAAATTTTATTGCTGCGGCAATTAATTTTATAATAATCGC
>CAZRIR010000231.1:0-4389 GCA_964600195.1 uncultured archaeon
CGGATATTTTCTAAAACAACTGATTCTTCTTCAACTTCTTCAATTGTATAAAATCCCTCTTCTCCCGTATCTTCACTAATTACCATGTCCACAAATTCCTCATCAATTTTAAGCAGGGTCGAGCACTGAGGGCATCTAAAGATATGTTTAAAACCTATATTATTAGATGCGGCATATTTTGTAGCACAACATCCATGAAATTTAGTATTACAATTAAAACATTTTGTAATTTCATCAGAATAAGCTTGACAGATGGGACATTTTTCTTGGTTACATATTGAACAAATTTCTTCATCATCAGAGTCCAAAGAAATTAAATCCACCGCTAAATGATCAAAAAATGACTTATCTGTTTCAAAAACTTCATCTTCTTCCTTAATTACTTTAAATTCTTCTTTAGTTTGAGCTAACGACCCGAGAACGCTGAGAAAATGTTTTTCATCTTGGCAATAAAAAACACCACCTTGGGTTTCAGAAGCAATTATTTTTAATTTTACAGTATCAGAATAATCAGCTTCTTTTCCCACACGAATGATATCAATAAATGTTGAGAATTTTTTCGCTTTTAATATTAAACCATAAACAGCATTGTAATAATCTTCAGGAAAGTCACTTGGTTTATCAGAAATGATAACTACACGATATGATTTTTTTGCCGTTCTACTTTTCCAAAAAATATATGCAAATATTTCAAACAATCCATTTTCAAAATAACTTCTCTCTTGTTCACGAGAATCCCAATATTCATCCAAAATCTCGATAATTGAACTACTATTTTCTTTGTTGTAGACATTTATAGGGTTCTCCCTTGCTTGGAACATTACTACTCCGTACAAACTAGATCCATTAGAAGTGGATTTATTTTTACCTTCAATATACTCTTTTATACCTTTTACAACATGCTTCTTCTTTAGAAAATTACTTATTAAATCAATATAAAAGATCGTTTCTTCTGCATTTTGTAAATTATTTGCTCCTGGCATCATGGGGTTGCAAGTTTTCTGACAATGAATTAAAAATTTTTATTTATACAATAAGAAAAATTGTATGTATTTAATTTTATTCATATCAAAGTAAATCCAAATAATGAGTAAAAAATACCTTAAATTAAAACAACCGTCATTTTATTTCATAACCACAATTATCACAGATACTTGATCCTTTAGAGTTATTTGAAGCTCCACATTGGGGACATATTTTAATTTTTAGTTTTTTTTCTTTACCAGGCATGTCTACTCTAGTATATAATAATTTATCCCCGATTTTTTTGACATTATACAATTTTCCAAAAAAACCACCAACTCTTATTGTTTTTTCAGTATATGATTCGATTTTTTCATCATATTCGGGCGTAGTATAATTTTCTGAATTTTCTTGTGATTGTACTGAACTTGTATCATTAGATATCATAGGATTAATTGGATTCTCTTCGATTTCTTGTGGTGGTTCATCTTTAACCAAATAATCTTCTATTGAAATTGTTTCAGGTTCTTCGGTACCAATTATTAGATTTTGATTAATTTGGAGAAGCACGTCGCAGGAAGGGCATCTGAATATGTGAGGTATACCAATATTATGATTCATTGTATAATTAATAGTACAGCAAGTATGAAATCCTGTTTTACAATCTTCACAAATTAGTACTCTATCTTTCACGTTAGTGCAAACAGGACAGACTTCATCATTGCAAAAGTAACATTCTAATCCTTGATCAACCAAGGGTGCTTTTAAGTGTTTTGCTAATTTATTATAGAAATCATAATCTTCAGTTTTAATTTTAATTTCATCAGGTCTATCTGTAAATGTACTGACTGGTTGCTTTGATTTAACTAATTTTTTAATAATTTTATTAAACTCTTTTTTATTATGTATATAGAAAATTCCTCCCTTCGTATCACTTGCCAAAATATTCAATTTAACGTCATCTTTTTGCAAGCGTGTATCCTCAGGTAATATTCGTATTATATCAATATAAGTTGGAAAATGCTTGATTTTTGATACTAGATCAAACAAAGCATTTTGATATTCTTCAGATAAATCACTAGGTGTATCGGTAATTATAATTATTCTGTTGAGTTTTGACTTTTTTCTTACAGTTTCTGCGATATAAGAAAAAATATAAAACAAACCATTTTCAAAATAACTATTTTTTTTTGCACGAGATTTCCAATTTTCTTCAATTGCCTTTGAAATTATTTCAGAATCTTTTTTATCGGTAATAAAAACAGGATTTCCCTCATCTTGAAAAATTAATATAGCATAATGTCCTTTGATATTAATTTTATTTTTTTCAATGATATAATCCTTTATAGATTTAACGATCTCCTTGACTTTAAGGTAATCTTTTGTAAGATCTAAATAAAAAAAAATATCAGAATACATGTTTTAAAATACTTAAATCCATTTTCTTACTATAATCCATATAATTGTGATCTTTTAAAATCTTTTACTTCATAAAATTTTTAAAGAACTTTATAATTAAATTTCATAAAAGCTGAATTACGTGATTCAAAAAAGAAAAGATGGAACAACTTGGAAAAATTTTTTAAGCGATTGAACCTCTCGGACAATGCTCTTAAATTATATTTAAACTGTTTGGGAGATGTTCCAAGAACTTATGGAGAATTATGTTTATTATTGCCCGAAATAGCTCCAGAACAATGTGAAAAAATAGTAGGAGAGTTAGTTAATTTTGGTTTATTGCGCGAAGTTGACTCTAAGTCTGGAGAATTATTAAAATATTACCAATCTCAACCCCCTTTTTCTCAAATTTTGCATTATTATGAAGACATATCATTACATCTTAATAAAATGAAAACTGCTATCCAAGATCTTACCGAAAGTACGGTTAGCAGCGTTATTAAAAGTAAGAACGACGTACAAATGGATACAATATTCAATAGTTTAAAAGAAGTGATTGATGACATCAATGAAGATACACTCCTTCAAAAACAAGAAATTGAGGATCTTGTAATAGGAATGGAGGGTATCAACATTATAAAGGAATTGTTGATTGATTTTAAAAAAATAACTATCGCAACCATTCAAAAGGAACTCATGGAATATATAAAATCGTTAATTTCCTTTAAAAATAATCTAATTGAAAAATTGAAAGCATTAGAGCTAAAGAAAAAAGAAGAAATTGTTGCAAATCTCTTAGAAGAAGAATTCAATATATATTCGGAAAAGATTACTAAAGAATTTACTACTACCTTTTTCAGTATTGTTGAGGAAAATTTTAAATCAACAAAAAATGCCATTGAAAAAGCAATAAATACCATGTTCCAATATCGTAATGAATTCATGATGCTATTATTGGGAATGATTAGTAATTTCGAGGAAAAAATGAACATCATTTTTGAATTGGTTAAAGATAAAAGAGGAGATTTGGATAAAAGTTTGAGTAATCTCGTGCAAAATGTAAATAAAAAGGTTAATGCGATAATCCAGAAATTAGTTTCTCAAGTTTCTGAAATCCACAATCCTATAGTGAATGTTTTAAACCAATACTTAGAACAAACTATTAATCAAAAAAGATTTTTAATAAGTGTTGTATGGCCGATAAATAATAAAACTAAATTAAAAGAAGAGATAACTCATCTAATTAATCGATCAACAGAAACTTTAACCTTAGTTATCCCAAAAATTGAAGATTTCTTAACAATTGAAGAAATCCAAAATTTAGATAAACAACTTAAAATTAATATTGCTTCTTCCGATCCTTCAACCAATAGCAGGGTTAAAAATATCCTCGAAAACAAAAATTTACAATTTAGGCAATTACATAATAAAAATATCGTCATTGGAAAAGGTGATGATGATTATTTCATTGTTGGCTTAATTCTTGAAGGATCAAATGACAAATTGAAAGATTTTATGGGTATTGGGTGTAATAATCCTCCTTTAATCAATATTTTAAAAAAAATTATTGAAAAAATTTTATCAAATGGTCAAATTGATTCATTTAAACCAATTAAAAAAATAATGACCTCACCAAATTTATCAATAAAAGATAACACGCCTAAATTTTCGAAAGACATCCAATCTCCTCCCCCAATTAATTCATTTTCCTCTGATTTGAAAAATAAGTTATCGGCGGATGCTCAACAAACAAATCAAATTAGTAGTCCTAATCTCCAGACTCAATATTCATTTCAAGATGATCAAGAATTAATAAAAATGACTCCTATCGGGAACCAGCCAGTAATAAATACTGAGACCGGAAAAATAATAAATGGAGCATTTAACAATTTGATAAGTAAATTAGATGGCCTGAAAGGTGATGAATTTAGCAGAGAATTAGATATAGTTGCCCAACTCATTTTAGAGAAAAAAGGATTTTCTGTTACGCTCCATAATTTAAGAAGCTGTATCAATAATTATAAAGAT
>CAZRIR010000232.1:0-4386 GCA_964600195.1 uncultured archaeon
TTTGGAAAGATTTCTTTTGCTTCATTGAGTAATTCAGAAGCATCGTATTGATATCTCGAGGATATATGAGTCAGTATCAATTGTTTCGCTCTCATCTTGATGGCATCTTTAGCGGCATCTACAGATGTGGAATGTTTTTTTTCTTTTGCTGTTGAATTTAATTTATCTGAATACGTTGCCTCGTGTATTAAAAGATCTGAATCGAGACCAAGTTCTATTAATGATTCGCAAGGCATGGTATCACCAGAATACGTGACTTTTTTACCAGGTCTTTTTGGCCCGACAATTCCTTCTTTTTCGGGATTAATCATTTTACCATTATATTCAATCTCTCGACCTTCCTGTAATATTTTCCATAAATGCCCCTTGGGGATTTCTAACTCTTCAGCCTTATCGGGATTAAACTTTCCATTTCTTGGTTTTTCAGTTAGAGAATATGCAAATGAAAGTATGGAGTGTTGAACTGTTGCATATTTCACGAAATAGTCCTCATTATCAAAGATAATATTATCTTTTAAAATTTCCTCACTAATTGGTTTTTCTGATTCTAATCCCTCAAAAATAACTAAATTATTGTTCATATTATCAATTTCTACGATCGTGATTGGATATGATGCTTTAAGTCCTACAATTTTATGGTGAAAATAGAGATAATAAAAAAGATTTCTCGGACCAAATAACATTAATGGTGCTGTTCTTTCTATCAAGCTAAATCGAAATAACAAGCCTGGAAGACCATTTATGTGATCTCCATGAAAATGGGTGATAAATATTTTTAAGGATTTATTGAATTTTAAACCTGCTTCGATAAGTCTTCGTTGAATGTCTTCACCACAATCAAAAATAAATAGTTCCGGGCTCGATTCCAACCTTAAAGCAATGGAAGATAAGTTTCTGTTTTTTACAGGAATGGCCGCACTAGAACCTAAGATAATTACTTCCATTATCCTTCAATTTTTTATTTTCTTCTTAATTCAGAAATTTCGATTCTTTGCTCTACATTTTGCTTTTTTAGTTCTTCAATCATGCTAGATAATTCTCTAACTCTCAGAGGAGTGGGTGTATTTTCATCAATTTTGATTGGTTTACCATATAAGGATGGTTTTTTTGCTTTCTCAGATAATGAAATGATTCTTTCTTCTTTTACTGATAAAATATGTTCCTGCTCCTTTATCTTTTTGTTCAATAAGGAGTTTTGTTCCTTTAACTTTCTAATATTTTCTTGTAATTCCTGCGATTTGAAATCAGCTCCGGCTGTTATTTGAGATCCACCAGCCGTTTCATAATTTTTCAATTGATCCCGTAAATTTTTAATTTGTCTTCTTGCAGTATTTAATTTTTCCTGAAGTTCAGTGCTAAGACCACTAAACTGACCTGGTGAATGGGTTGTGGGTTGTTTTTCTCCTTTTTCTTTCATTACCAATTGATATTTTAAATCTTCTATCTCATGTTTTAAATTTTCAATTTCTTTCTTGTCTTTTCCTTTAGTTTTCTGTTCTATTTCATTTTTGAGGGTTTCTATTTGAATTTTTGCTTTATTCAATTTATTTTGAAGTTCTGATGTCAAATCACTTGATATTGATGATGATTTTTTATTTGCGGCTGAAATTCTCTGCATGCCTGATTTATTGGTTAAATCTGAAATTTTCTTTTTTAGCATTTTAATCTCATCATCCTTTTGATTTAAGGACTTATCAACCTCAGGAGAAATTCCAGTATCTAATTGCTTTTTTAGGGTATTATTTTCTGTTCGTAATTTTTTCAATTTGATTTGTAACTCATCTACTAATGATTTGAGCGGGGTTTTTTTTTCCTCAATGGGTATCACCGTAGAACTTCTTTTTTCAGTATATTTTTTTAATTCTCTTTCCAAATCCATTTTCTCTTTTCTAAGAAAACCCATCTTATTTTTCAATTCCCTAATTTCTTTATCTTTTTCCTCAACTTCTATTGCTACATGTTTTTTTAACGCCTTTGAAGCACTTTTTTTTGATCCGCCGGCTTCACTCAATTCTAAGATAATTGCATCCTTTTTCATGATTTCATCCTGCAAATTCTCAAGATCATCATAAAGTTCGTGAATTTCTTGTTCTAATTCTGCTATTCTATTTTGTGGATCGTTCGACATCTTTAGAAATACCTTTTGAAACTTTATTTATTCTTTAAAATAATAAAACAATCCTACTAATTAAAATGTTGACAATAATGTTTTTGTCATGATATTTAGGAGAAAAAAAGATTTGGCTTAATAAATTTCAAAATTTTTTACAGAAAATTGACTTATTTTCTTGATGAGAGGAATGATACTTATATAATTGAAAACTACTGCAGATACCCCCAAAAATATAATTATTATTAATGGTATAAATATGGGGGGTAAAACCACGTGGTCAAATATGATAAGAGCATTTAATAACATGCCAATTGATAAGCTTAGGACTAATGATGGCAGGATTACAAATAAACCTTCAAGGAAAATTATTCTTTTAATTGACTTTTTTTTGGAACCTAATGCTTTCATTATGAAAAAGTCCTTGGCTTTCTCAAAAATTCCCCCTTTTTGATAATTATATATGGCGATAATTCCAATCATGATTAATATAATCATTAAATAAAAGGGATATAAAGAATTTACAAAAAGATAATTCAAATTTGCGTTAAATATTCCATCTAATAAAATATAAGTGAAATTTTCACCTAAATTGTTTGTTATGATGTCTCCAAGTTCATTCTTGATGGAATTGAAGGATCCGGGTTCTAATTTAAGCAAGACTAAATTAATCTCGCTAGTTAAATTTAATTTTTCTTGTAATAAATCTAATTTCATGTATGTGGAAAAACCACTATAAAAACTGTCAATTACATATCCTGATATTTTAGGAGTATAGCTAAATCCTGTAAAACTAATGCTTTGATCGAAAACTGAATCAAAAAAATTGTAAGCCAATCCATCTCCAACAACCACAGTAGTACCATCCGTAAAAAAATCACCTTCCATTACAAATTGTTGGATGACATGACTGGAATTAACACCAATTACGGGGTAAATACCAGAACGATCTTGACCAACATAATCGTATCCTCCACCGTTATTTATTATGACCGCCTTTTTTTCTTGCAATTCATTGAAATAAAGGAGTCGTTCGTCTATTTTTTGAACGCTTGAAAGATTATTGATATCTTCAAGACTACTCAGATTAAACAAATATTCGGTATTTGTGAAATTGACATCGTCTCCCTCAACCATTATATTTGGATTGGAAAACATTTCATACATTAATGAATAATAATAAAGAGTATCTTTATGCCCTATTGCGACTATATTATCGTCTTGTGAAGCATGAATCCATGCCTGGGACGACGTGCTTAAAACTAAAGTTCCCAAACAAATAGAAAAGATTATTGAATAAATAACAGAAAAAACAATTAAATAACGGTTGAAATCTCCTTTTCTTCGAATAGTATTAGACACAGCCATTTTTAGATTTAAACCAATCCTGGAGAAGAATTTGGGAACTAATATGGGTTTTCGAGAAGCATCATAATCATCGGGAATGTCTTTAGCAAAAGACCTAATGATATTTTTTTTCCCTAATTTAATCAAGACTAAACCAGGAACGATTAATGTTGCACAAAAACAACCAATAAATAAGATTAAAGTGTAAAATATTTCGATCTGAAATAGGAATGTAAATCCTAACATGGAGCTGATAAGAGAGTAAATTCCAAATGCAATGATTCCAAAAAACAGACCTAAGAAAAAGCCACATATGAAAATAAATATCGCTTCAACGAGATAAAATCCATGCACGTTTCCAGGTAATGTTCCAATTGCTCTCATAATTGCTATATCTCGTTTTTTATATAAAATGCAACTTAATGTACTAACTGAAATCAAAACTACGGCTAAAATGATTATCATGATCAAGATGAGCGTATTGAATTCGGAATAAGCGTGATTAATGCTTCCGGAAAAAAATAAACTGTTGCTTGAGTTTTTGTCAAGGAATGAATCAAATCCCATATTATACGTAAAATTGATGAAAAATACACTGAAAGAAACTACTAATATGATAATAAATAATAGAGGATAATTAGATTTTCGACTTCTGTAGAAATCTTTTAGAGCAAAATTAAGATTCATGATAACTAATCTCCCATTTTCATTTCAAACTGATGATTCATATTTGATAATTTTCCCATCTTCAAAAGTAATCATGACATCCGCTAAATCTATTAGTATTTGGTGATGGGTTGCCAGAATAATAGTTTTTTTATCATCCTTTAATTGCCTGAAAATATCACGAATAAATTCACTTGTTTTTTTATCTAAATTAGCCGTGATCTCATCACCAAAAATTATGGGAGGGTCATTCGCTAAAGCTC
>CAZRIR010000233.1:0-1356 GCA_964600195.1 uncultured archaeon
AGTAAATACATTTTTATACTTGTATACAATTATACAGGTGGTAAAATCATGAGTATAATTAGAATTGACAAAAAACATGCAAAATTGTTAGATGAATTAGTCTCCCTTTTACTTTTAAGAGGTAAAAAAACAACAAAAAAGGACCTGATTGCAAAATTAATTGAGGAAGCAATGATAATGGAAGGAATTGAAATTGATGCTAAAACAAATTCTCCAACGGAAGATCATGCTTGGAAAGGATTAAATGAAGTTTTTGAATTAGGGATTGAAGATTTATCTGAAAAAGTTGATCAAATTTTGTATGAGTTAAATGGAGAAGATTAAAAGGCCTGTATTTTCAGACACGGGTTTTATTTTACACTCAAAAATAAAAATGATAAAAATTTAATTTATCTAAATTCTTTGTTTCCTGTAATTTGGTTTCCTCTTTTGATGAGCAACAGCAAGGATTATTATTTTATCTATTTTTTTTCTAAAACATAAAAAATAGAAAAAGGAAATCTCCTAACAGTATACTTATGAATATTGCTCTCATGAATCGGATATATATCAGGATTTCTTTCAATTTGTTGAAGTGATTTTTCAATTTCTTCCAAAAAATCCATTCCTAATCCTGAGGCTTGTTAATTATAATATTGAGCTGAATAATTCATTTCTTCTTCAGCTTCTAAAATAAAGGTTATAGATGTCATTTCAACTTATTTCTTGCATTTTTCATTACTTGTCCTGCAGGATTTTCTGAAGTCTTTCCCCGTTTATACCGATCATATCTAGTTTTAGATTCTTGAACCCATAATCTCTCAGAGTTTTCTTCTTCTTCTTCTCCTTCTTCTAAACTTTGTAATAATTTACGAATTAACAAGGCTCTATCGTGATTGGAAAGTTCTAATGCTTTTTTACCAATATCATTAATATTTGATGTCATTTTAATTACATTAATCTTGTATTTTTTAAATTCTGTAAGATAAATATAGATATTCCAAAAATTAAATGTTTTGTGATAAAAAATGACTTAGAATTATATGGTTAAAATAAAATGAACTAAGGAAGCCGAGAACGATTTAGATGATATAATGGCTTATATTTCAATATCAACGTTTCAATATGCCCAAACTTTTTTTAAGAATGTCTATAAATCTGTAGGGAATTTAGCATTATATGAATTCGATCAATCTTGACCTGTAGTAGAGACATGATTAGGGGGATATGCAATTTTAGGACGCTTTATGATGAAGGAAGAATCGAGATCAAGAGCCATGCGACTTGCGATATCATATGGAATTCCTATTGACAAGTAATTTTTGGGGAACCAGTAGTTTCCAGTAGGATCGGTCGGTCCAACTATGACATTCTTAT
>CAZRIR010000233.1:1456-4254 GCA_964600195.1 uncultured archaeon
AAGTATTCCGCAGCACCATTCCGAAAATCACTGGTACCGGTTGAAATGAAATATTTCAACTGTGGAAGAATAGTTTTATAACCAATCCACGCCTGCCCTCCAGGGCAACATCCTTCTAACTCGTCATGTCCTAAATAGATCGAATTATAATCCTTGGTGGAGGCTAAGGTAAAAATTGTCTTAGCAATACAACGATCTAATTTACAGGAGCTAACGGCATCTTGTGGCATAGTTTCCGACCCATATAGGCATAAAGGAAACAGTTCTAGTCTTCCTGCTTTTCTTAGTCTACTTCCTATTTCCTTAATTGTTAAATCGACCATAGTTATCTTAAATTATTTTTTGTTTTAATTTAATTTTTTATCCTTTTAGCTAATGAAAGTGTAGAAATTGTTTTTAGATTGTCAAAAATCCGAAATTTCATCAAATTTTCTATCAATATAACATTTGTTTGATATATTATACAATTATTATGAAAAGATACTCAATAATACTCAAAAGATTTTCCATATTTAATACTTATTTAAAAAAATAGCTAATTAATAAAGTTATTATAATTGGAAGCTTCAAATTTTTAAGAAAAACATTTTTTTTTCTAATTTTAAATATTACTAAAAATTAATCAGTAAATGACCCTTAATTATACTTGCATACAATTATACAAAATAATAATAATTATCTTCTAAGGCTTGGATGAAGCGATTCTTAAAGACAAATTTTGTCAGATTTTTATCTCCTTTTTAGTGTTTAAAGAATTGGTTACTTCAGCCTTATTTAGATTATCATATAAATAATGAAATAAATTACTTGTCAATCAAATCAAATGGATTAACATATGATAAGTTTATTAAAGATGAAACTTTAAAAAGAGTTTTTGTTAGAAGTTTGGAAATAATTGGAGAAGTCGTAAAGTCCATCCCAAATAATTTAAAAGAAACCATTAAACCAATTCTTAAATAAAATAATTAGGTCAAAAATGATTTTAACGTTTCTTTAGAAGAAATTGAAAAATTATAAAGGTTTTTCACTATAAAAAACAAAAATTTATTAGTATGTAATACATACTTACATATATGAGAACAAATATCATAATCGATGATTCTTTAAAAGATAAATGGTGGGAAATAAAAAAGGAAGCGACTAAATTAAATATGAAAATCAGTGAATATTTAATATTTTGTCATGAAATACGGAAAAAAAATGAAAGAAAAGAAGCATTATTAGAAATTTTACATGATCCTTTAAAAGATGGCTTGAAAAATATAGATGCAATAACCGCCAGTAAGAGCATGTGGAAAATATGAGGGGAATCGATTCAAATATCATTGTATACACTTTAAACCAGGATTTACCAGAGCATGAAAAATGTAAAACCTTATTTGTAAATATTGCAAAAGGACAGGAACCTGTGGCTATCCCATCCATAGTATTTATGGAAAGTTATCATGCTCTTGTAAGAGCGTATAATTTTCCAGACGTAGAAGTTAAAAAAAGAATGATTTCTATCATCAATTCAGAAAATATCATCGTATTAAATATCTCAGTATCTACCATTTTACTTGCTTTTGAGATTGCTGAAGAATATAAAACAGGTGGTCGGGATTCGCTGATCGCTGCGAGTCTCCTAGAGAATAATATTAAAGAAATTTATTCTCATGATAAAGATTTCGATAGAATAAAAATATTAAAGAAAATTGATCCAATTTAAATTCACAAAGAAATATATTACAAAAATTTATACCCTTAATTCTATGCTTTATATATAAATATAAATTCTAAAATAGTCATAAAAATAACCGAGTTATCAAGATTGAACGATTTGGATTAGTTTTTTAATTACATGATCTAATTTATCTTTTTTTACCTGTCCAACTTTATAAAGGATGATATGAGTATCCACAGTAAAAATTCGATTTGGTCTTATATTATTTTTTTTTTCTTTTCAACGAGCCACTTTGAAAGTCATTATTATCTAAAGAAATCGCATATTGGTCAGAAATGCTTTGATTTGTTATTTAGAATAAAATGGGATCATCACCAAATAAATTGGTAATAACAAGAGCTGGGCGTCGTTTCGTTTGAGAGAGATCAGAAAAAGGATATGGAATAACGACAATGTCTCCTTTTACAAATATTGTCATGCGTCATCTTCCTCTGGAGGAACCTAATCCTTTTTTAAACTTGATTCACTCAAAATAGCAGTTTCCATATTTTTCTTGATTAATTTTCCTTTTAGATATATAACATAATCAAATATTTCATCCAAGAGGTTTTCAGGAAACTGGTTCAATTCTTCAATTATCTGATCTATTTTTGAAATATTTACCACCTAATTAGATAAAATAGATCCCCATGTTTAAATTAAATGGTCATGTATTAGAGATGATTTTTTAGAAGAGCTTTTGCTAAAAGCTTGGAATACAATTGAGTGTTAATGAATGAATAATAATTAGGAGTAGTAAAGAATATAAGTAAAGGATTATATGTGATTATGTAAAGAAGAATTGAGTATATAATATGATTATTGGTATTTCATCTATAAGTGAAAAAGGTCAAATCACTATTCCAAAAGAAATAAGAGATAAATTAGGAATTATCCAAGGAGATCGACTCATCTTCGATTTAAAAGGTGATACAATTATTATAAGAAAATCATTAACAAATAATATATCTAAAATTTTAGATGGTCAAAAACCCTGGAGTCAACTTAGTGTTGAATTTCAAAAGAAAATTCGAGAAGAATGGGATTGAAAGTTAGCTTAGATACGAATATTTTTTTAAATGTTAAAAATAAAGAA
>CAZRIR010000234.1:0-4253 GCA_964600195.1 uncultured archaeon
ACCCATTTTTATAAATAGTTATTCTTTCAAGAGATCAGTTCCGAAACTATATATTGAAATTCCATTTTTTCACATTCACTCACTTTTCCTTAAATTTCGATCTTGGGGATCGATCGTTACTTTACACTTTTTCCTTTTTTTTGAAAAAATGCAAAATTGAAATGTAAGAGAAGAGCAATCCTAATCAAAGATCCCGATCCAAACCGTAAGATTTAAAAAGACCTTGCCCCCCCATATAGTTTCTTAGTAAATTGAAAAAAATAACGTGATCAAAAAATGGCAACTTTAGGACCCCGATCCCATTGGGTCTCGAACAACGAAGATTTTTGCTGCGATGCTTGTGGATCGAAAAACATGAAAGACCACGAGCTGGGAAAGGTCTGTAATGATTGTGGGATCGTCTTGGAACATGTCGTACTCCAATACAATCGGCCTTACGAGGAAGAAGTGCTCCAACATTCTGTCTTGGCAGGTACCACGATTGGTACCCAAAAAGAAAGGCGAAAGTTTACCAATTCAATTCACCTGAACAAGCTTAATAAGATTCATTCTATTCAAGAAACGGAAAAGGCCGTAAACACAAAAGCCCGAAAGGAAATAAAGCGCATTTTTGGACACCTTCACCTTCCCGCGTCCAAGATGGAGATCGTGTTTTCCAGCTTCAAGGATCTTCGCTCGAAATTGCAATCGGGTACTAAATATCGAAGTCCTCAGAAGTTGGTACCCATAAGCATTTTCATGACCATGAAACTCAACACCATTTCCATCAATGAAGAAGAATTGCTGGACGTGTCAAATATCACCAAGAAGGAGTTTAATTCTTTCAAGCTTCAACTATCCAAATTCATTCCTCACTATGCGATGCGCAACCGCAAGCAATATATCCTCCAAAAGATCATGGAAATTCGGGAACATTTTGGTCTTGACATGCACTTTTTTTATACCGCAAAATCCATCATGTATAAATTGTGGAATTCCATCAGTTGCACGAAAGACGACGTGATTGCAGGGCTTGCATGTTCGATCACTTCACTCTGTTGCTATCAAGAAAGGGAGGATGTATCTGTGAATGGTATCTGTCGCACGTTGGGTATCATGATGAGCACCATCCAATCTCAATTAAAAACCAAGATCATTGAAAAATACAAAATCCCCAATTTCGTGAGTTTAGTAAAATCGACTGACATCCTCAGAAAAATCCTGGTTGCCTTGAAGATTATCGAAGATGATGTAGATAACCCATTAGCAAGAAAAGAAGATTTAGCCGCACGAACTATCGTCGATAATGACCTCGTGCAAATCACGCTCACCGGTGAGGGAACCTCCATATTTCCTCGGGATGAGGAAGACGAGTATTATCATTTTGCCATAAAGGATGTAAATGATCATCCCGTCTTCATTGAGATCAAGACAAAATTAGGGCGCATGCTCGAACGCTTTAATAAGCGTAAAAAATCCTATAAAAGAACGCAAGGTCCTCTCTTCGTGTTCAATAAGTATAGGTATTACCGCGACAAGGGTCCACCGTTGCGGTAATCTTTTTTTTTCTTTTATTTAAATTTACTTTAGTATCTTTATTTAGGTTTCCAAAATAAAGTCTACTTCTTCAAGAATATTGATGATGTGAAGGAATTACATTCTTGCTCGTCATGATAAATTCATTTTCTCACTGTATATTTTCTTTTTGTTCAAATCAAGTAATCTAAATGTTAATGAAAAACTTGATTTTTTATTTATATAGATCCATCCTGGTAAGGATCTATAATAACTTTAGGTGTAAAATTGTGAACCTTACAAAAAAAATCCTCTTGTCAGGATTCATGACCTTATTTTGTGCGATACTTGTTCTCGGAGTGCTAGGATCTCCTCTTTCTTCGGCAGTAAAAGATATGGATGAAAAAACATTCAATCCCATCATTCCTCATACATCCGCAACCAATAACGAGGAGATCATTGATGAAATCTTGGATGCCAAGATACAGGATTATCAAGTGGAAGGATATTTCCCTGGTTTTTATACCCCCTCCTTGCATGCCACTTATTATTCCGTTTATATCCATCATGCATTAGGCAGGGGATATTTCCTTGATACGGGTTCCATTATCAATTTTCTCATGGTGCATCGTAACAATGACACGGGGTTGTTTGAAGATGATTATTCCCGCAGATATTTGGACAGCGATTTTGATCCCTATTACTATCCTTTGACCACGCTCCTGGAAGTAAACTGTTATGCCATCCTCACGCTCGATTTATTAGGACGATTGGATATGATTGACACCCATGATGCCATCGATTTCATCTGGAGGTGCTACAATCCCGATGATGGGGGATTCATTGGCAGGCCTTACGATGAAAGCTTGGCGGAAGGATTTAAACTGCCCACAATGGACAATACCTTTCACGCCGTCATGACCTTGGACCTCTTGTTAGGAGGGAACTGGTCAGCACGTGCTCAAGAAAAGAACGACATCATCGTTTTCATCAATAGCTTGCAAAACTATGATGGTAGCTTTGAAAATGATCTCGATTCTACGTTGAGAACATCGCCTTTTTTCGAGCCCAATCCGGTGTCTGCATACCAAGCATTAAAGGTACTGGACTTGTTTAGCGCGGGTGATACCGTGGACCTTCCTGGCCTTAGAACGTATTTCGAATCGCTTTTCGATGCGGATAATGATTATTTCAAGATCACTCCATACAGCGGGTATGATACCCAAGCAGAACTAGTGACCAGTGCGATATGTATTGAACTTGACGAGATCATCACGCTAAGCTTGCCAGAATACGACAGGGTAACAACCCTTCAATTCATCCTTGATAACCGAAACTCGCTCGGAACCTGGGATGATGGACTTCAAGGTAATTATCATGAACTGTGGTATACTTATCTCATTATTCGAGCCTTGTCAGATTCGGATTCACTCTCATCAATAGCTTATCAAGATCGAGATGAAATTGCGACAGGGCTGACGCATTATTATGATGGGATTGGCGGGTATTTCTTGATGTCAAGTGACTATACGCCCGTTAAGACCATTCATTCCACCGTTCTCACCCTCATGGCAGGGGGTAACTATGGCGAACTTACTTTATTGGAAAAGGAAGCAATCTATAATTCATTGATCAATGTCCATAAGACAACGCTTCCCGGGCATTCTACCTTTTTATACTGCATCGGACTGGGAGAAGAGTCGGGAATGATAAAAACACGTCCCGTGGATTTTTATTATGGCGGAACCCAACAAAACATGCGGATACCTGAATCTCCTAACTCCCATAAAAATACCTATATGGTGTTGGACACGCTTGATAAAATGCTCAAGCTCGATGATTTGGATGGTATTGTTGATCTCAATTTATTCATCGATACCGTGAACGGCTCTCAGTTATTAGATCCTGTTTATGATGAATGCGGTGGGTTTGCGTTTCACGATTCCATTCCCTCTTCAATGCCCGACCAAATCGCCAAGACAGTATATTTCGAGCAATCCTATTACGCGCTCAAGGTGGTCAAGTTGCTAACTAATTTTATGGAAACCGATCTCTTTACAATAAGCATCGATTTTGACGCCTACATCGCCTATATCTATCGGAACGTCCAAAACAGTCCAACCATGACCTGGGTGCAACCCGAAAATGTCGATGATGTTAGCACTATCTTAAAAAATACCTATTTTGCGATAGATGCATTGCAGATAATGGATGCTTATAACTTGGATCGTCAAAAAATTATAAATTACATCTCAGCTAATATCAATTATTCGAACATTCAAAACATCTATTATTGTTTCAAGATCATCCAGGCGCTAGGCATGGAAAATATCATAGATTATGATCTCGTGAACCAGCTCGTTCCCCTATTATACGATGAATCGATTTCCGAATTTTATCTTACCAACACTCGAGATATTCCTTGTCAGGAAGCATTATGGTGGATCTCTGAGATGGCCAATTCGGGAATCATTAAAGCGGAAGTATCTTACGAAAATCCTCATCCTTTGGGAACGAGGCTAAACATTTCCGTTAGAGTAAAAACCTTGATTTGCGACTTAGAACCCCAATATTATAACGTTTATTTTGAATCCGATATACTTGGAACAGTAACCCTCCCTTACCAAGATCCATGTTATTCGGATGAAATTTTCATAGCTTTCGATCTTGAAAATTATCCCCAAATTAATGGAAATGTGTGTGTCTATAAAGGAGGAGACAAAAAGATTGACATTCCCGTGATTATTACCACTACATAC
>CAZRIR010000235.1:0-4240 GCA_964600195.1 uncultured archaeon
GACATTTATTCAACCAGTTCATTTTCAGGAATCTTTTCATCTATAATAATTCCAATATAAATATGAGAATTTGATGTTTTATGATTCCTTTTTTTTCATTTTTTTCTATTTCTTAATGTAGATTTTATATGATGTGGGTCACGTGAGTGGTGAAATAAACCCATTATGATAACTAATTCATCTTCAATAAGATATTAGAGCGCATAAGGAAACTTTTGAAGTAAATAACGATG
This sequence comes from uncultured archaeon, assembly GCA_964600195.1. Taxonomy (GTDB): domain Archaea; phylum Asgardarchaeota; class Lokiarchaeia; order Sigyniarchaeales; family SOKP01; genus FT1-020. The sequence goes on from CAZRIR010000235.1 coordinate 234, forward strand.
AAAATTTTTGTATATTATGGGATATTGTAGAGGATTTTCTTTAATTATTTCTATACTTGAATAAAAGACTTGAAGAAAATCATCTCCAAGACTATTAAATTTTTCCTCATACCAAGCGCAAATATTTTGAAGATCTCCTTCGATATCAGGGTGAAATCTTAAAGTGTAAGCTATCTTTATCTTTTAATTCGATTCTTCAGATCTTCAAGTGATAAAAGATTATTTTTATTTAGAGTTTTTTGACGTTTTTCTAATTCTTGTTCATGACTTCTGGGTATTGGGTTAGATGAAATCTCGGGTCTAATGCTATCCCATAAATTCTCTACGAGCAGGATTTTATCCTTGGTCGTTAATTTATCTAAATCCGGGAAATTATCAAGTGACATGTTTTAATAAGGTTTTTTGACAATTTATTTTTTTGTATATAAAAAGTATAAAAGTTTTAAAAACCAATTTTGATGAATTTAATATATTGAAGATATTAAGAAAAAATTCCTACTAATTTTAGCTAATTTATTTATTAGATCTTATATTTGGATCTTTTAATTCTGAGACTTATTTTCCCATATCAGGAAAGGATTTTAAGTTATCAATAGATTCAAAAATCTGTTCATAAAAATAATTAGCATATTATGGTGAATCATGAGATAAGTATTCGATTATTCCCTTTAAATCACTTTTTGCTTTATCAACCAATTTTATATCAACCATGTTCGTGCCATCTTCTTTACATCTTCGCGATCGTGAATTTCTCCATGTTTAATATCTTCCAAACCTCTTAGAATCTTTTGCTTTACGTGAAGATGATACATTATTTCATCAAGAGTAACATCATCAGGAAGTTCCTTGATGAGTTGCATTATATTTTCTTTTTCAATTGCTATTCTATTTTACCTCATTAATATTAACTAAATTTAAAAATAAAAAATCTTTGATTAAAATTAGTTTTTTCAATAGGATTTATATTTTAACAACAAGCATCATCCCTAAGATTATAACAAGAAAGAATGGATTGGAGTGGGCTTCAATCCTGATGAGATGGATGTTCAAATAAACAAGTTAACGCCAAAACAAATCGAAGAAAGATATGGACCAAGCATTCGAATTTAATTTTAAAAACAAGGACTTACTTAATACAGGATTTATTGACACTGGACTAAATCCTATTAGGAAAAGGCAATAAATTTTTATGTCTAAAATCATATATGATCTTTAGAAAATGTCGGATATAATTGAAGCAAACCCAGAGATCCTTGGTGGAAAGCCAATCATAAAGGGGACGCGAATTCCCGTAGCTTTGCTCTATGAGTTAATTGGTTTAGGCTATAATATAGAGGAGATAAGGAAAGAATATCCTCATTTAACCCGAGAAGTCATATTAAAAGTAGTAGAACTTGGAAATGATGCGTTGAAAAATCTTTCTCAAATAAATATTGATTCTCTATTAGAAAAAGAGGCACATTAACATTTGAATTTTTTATTGGATGAAAATGTTCCTCTCTCAATTAAAAAAACAATAAAAGAGCTTGGACATAAAGTCTTAACTTTACATGAAGAGAATAAACTGGGTATAAGGAATGGAGATGTAGCTGAATTAGCCCTTTTAAAGAATGCCATCGTTATCACTTTAGATTCTGATTTCCTGATCTTAAAAAAACAAATCCAAGAGAGGATCAAGATTATTTACATTAAAATTCACCCCAGAGATCCTAAAACTATAAATAATTTAATAAGAGATCATTTAGAGGAATGCCTTATTAAATTAAACCAACCAGGAAAAGTTATACTATCAGTGAAGAATATTAAATTTGAACATCCATGAAATCCAATAATTTCAATAACTTTAGGCTCATTTTATTCTTTTTTCCTTAAAAATCTACTCAATTACTCTAATATTATATCCTATCAGTTTATCTTTTTAAGAAAAAACTAATTTTTTCAATTTAGAATCAATATTTGGAAAATAATCACTTTTAGGGGAATATAATGTACCCATCTGGGATTTGGTACCGTCAGGTTCATTAATAATTATTCATATATTATTGTAATATGTGAATGTCCCTATTCCTCATAAATTACGATGATATATCTCACATTTAAAACGTGAAATGGAGACATTTTATGGGAAAAATGGTTAAAAACTTAATATGGTTGACAAAGTTAAAAATCTGTATCTTAAATATATCTTATAGAGACAATTCAAGACTATTTTTTTATTAAATTGTCAGCTCTTTCGGAATTGATTATTATAATTAAAGATTTTTTGTAGATAGATTTAATAACTAAAAAAAATTAATTTCTGTTGTACCTAAATAGTGCCCAAAAAGAGATTGATTCATTGATTTCATGAGATTAAGACAATATCCTGATATAATGGAGATATATATGTAGTTATTAACGATATAATACTAAATAACAGCAATAAGCAACAAAAACCTAAAAAATATCAAGAAAAAAAAGATTTATTAAAAATTGTTTTATTCTCCAATTTCTTTCCAAATGACAATAATTTGAAAAGTGGTCCATAATATAAGACCGTATACAATCAACTTTTGAACTAACGCTCCGAAATTTCCAAAGGAATATATCTTAAAAAAGCTAAAAACATAAAATATGAGAATGATTGAAAAAATAGTACTGACAATTCCAGAGACTTTTCGGTGCGGATATTCTTTATTGATGAGTATTGCTAATGTATATACCAAGACTGCTAATGCAAAGAAGAGAAAGTAGAACATTGTTGTATAAAAGTGTTCTGATGGGTAATAATCGTATCCAAATATTGATAATAGAATAAGAAACGGTGATGAAATTAAACCTAAAATCGATCCAATGCTGCTAGTTATTTTTGTTTTTTTGTCTTGTTTAAATAACGTTCTAAGAGCAATCCAAAAAAGTATTAATGATAATCCCGCCCAAATACAAGCAATTATAAATAAAATTCGACTAACTGGATTAGGTACACCCCCAACATAAAACGTGCCTAAATCACTAAAATAATCACCAAAAAAAGAATAACCCCCGGGATAAAAAAACATAGCAATTAATGTAGTGACAATAAATCCTATTCCACCTAATAATGCTAAAAAACACGCTTTTCTGCGCCACGTCTTTAAATCATTCAAAGTAATAAATTTAACCATGTAATACAAATAGCATTATTTTATATAAAAGGTTTTTTCAATAAATAGGAATTCCATAAAAATTCAAATAAATTACAATAACGTAAGGTATAATCACGGATAATTAATCTTAATTAGAGATTTTGAGATTTTAAAATTCATATCAATTTAATAAACCAGGATATAGCTCTTTAATTCTCGAATTCTTCTGGTTATGGTGATGTGGTTTTTTTTGCTTACTTCGCATAACTGTTTAATCGTGCGTCGTTCCTTGCATATTTTTGATGCGATATATAAGGCTCCAGCTGCTATTCCTTTGGGCTCCTTTCCTGCTGCGATAAATCCTTCAATGCGGGCTTTTTCGATGATTTCTTTTGCAATTTTTGCACAGGATATGGATAACTTGAGGTCTGTTTGAAATCGTTCTACATATTTTTCTGGAGTATAGTGCTCTAACTTATATCCGAATTCTGGTAAGATTTCTTTGTTAATTAACCAAACATTCTTGATGAATTTTTTTTTATTGAGTTCTAAAGCTTCTATAAATTCTTCAAGAAAATGCGTTGTCTTATTTATTCTTGCCGCACAATATAATGAGGCGGTAATTAAATAAATCCTACTTCTTCCAATCGCAAGTTTTTTCAAGATCGATTTTTTATAAATATCAAGCCCTTCACGCGCGATTTTATTTGAGATACTTAGATTTTCTCTAAGAATTTTAAAGATTGGAAAAATATACCAAAAATTATATTCAAAAGGATCAGTAAAAGATCTCTGAATTTTTGATAATCTCTTAAATTTTTTAATGACATTTGATGGGAGCGAATTTCCTCGCGCATCCTGCCTTCCTTTTACTGTCGTTCGATATCCTATGTTATAAAACAC
>CAZRIR010000236.1:0-4207 GCA_964600195.1 uncultured archaeon
ATTATCTTTTGAACGACATCTTTATTACAAAGCTCATCTCCAGCAACGAGAGTGTCTTGAACATGTTTCTTAAAAGAGTCTTTTTTATCCCAAACACAAGCAATACCTCCCTGAGCATAGGATGTATTACAGTCATCTACATTTTCTTTTGTAGTGATTAATATATTCTGATCGGGAATTATTTCTGCTAATTTTATTGCTAAACTTAAACCTGAAATTCCAGATCCTATAATTAGAATATCTGTTTTATAATTCAATTAAATCTCATCCTGAGATATAAAAGATTTTTAATAAATTTAATAATATAAATATAGGTATTTAATGCTAATAAAACTATAAAGAAAATCTAAATTTTCATTTGATCTATTTATTTCGGACGAATTCCAAAAATAAATAATTTACTAAATATTTTTACATATTAATTTAAAAGAAAAAATGCTTTAGATATATTTGAAAAGTTAGGAAGTGAAATTAATTGGATATTGGAAAAAGTATTAGAATGCAACGAATCATGAACCGAGATTCCAAGAGAACTATCATTGTTCCAATGGACCATGGGCTAACTGTCGGAACAATAAAGGGTCTGGAAGATATCGCTAAAGTAGTAGACGAAGCGGCAATTGGAGGAGCAAATGCCGTTTTAATGCATTCTGGAATGGTTGGAGCAGGACACAGGGAAAGTGGAAAAGATATCGGACTCATCATTCATTTATCTGGAGCAACAAATCTTAGTCCTGATCCTAATCGAAAGGTCCTTGTATGCTCAGTAGAAAGAGCACTTAAATTGGGAGGTGATGGTGTTTCAATTCATATCAATATCGGAGCAGATGACGAACCTGAAATGCTTCAAGATGCTCAAAAGGTAGTTGAATCTTGTAGAGTTTGGGGAATGCCCTTGATCGCCATGATGTACCCCCGAGGAGCAAAGATAGAAAATGAACATAGTCCAGAAGTAGTGAATATTGCTACGAGGGCAGGAGCAGAATTGGGTGCCGATATTGTAAAAACAAACTATACTGGAGATATCGATAGCTTTAAAGAGATTGTTAATGGTGCCCACGTTCCGGTTATCATAGCAGGTGGACCAAAAATGGATACTACTAAAGATCTCTTAAATATGGTATATGATTCCGTGCAAGCTGGAGGATCTGGGGTAGCTTTTGGACGCAACGTATTTCAAGCAGAAGATCCAAGAAAAATAATTAGTGCGATTGCCAAAATTGTACATCAAAATTATACTGCTGATGAAGTACTAAAAGAATATAGTTTTTAGCAATAACTTACTTTAAAATAACAATGACTAAAAAAAATAAAGACCATCAAAATCATAATGAATTCTTTAGCTATGGTTACTTGCTTAAGAGATCTTTAAAATTTTCTTTAGAAGTTATTATAATATTAGTATTATTATTTCATTGGGAGCTTATTTTCAATTTAATCCGTACTATTTATAGATTCTAAAGATAATTGAATTTATTTTTTTGCGCACATCCACAAATTAAGAAAAAACTCGAAATATCCCTTTTGAATTTTTTCTCGCTTGAAATTAGAGATTTTCATTAATTGATTGAGATCCTCCAATTTAAAAGCACTTTTGTGATCATCTATTTCTTCAGGACTAACTAATCGTAATTTAGCCATTAGTTTTAGGAGTTTGTCACTCCAATTAGCAGGTGTTGTAATTATTAAAATACCATCTTTTTTTAGAATTTGATAACAATTCAATAAAATTTGGGCGAGTTGCTTTCTATCTAAGTGTTCAATTACAGCCAACATGGTAATGACGTCAAAAGATTCCTTTTCAAAGGGTAGGTTTAAATCTTCACAGACATTATGATTTTTAAGAGTTAAATTATGAGCTAACACTTTTCTATCTTCAATTTCTTGATCTAAACCATATTTTTCATCAAAATTTGTTTGCATCAAAAAATAAGGATATGTCCCGCACCCAATGTCCAAAATTTTACCGTCTTTATCATGCTCAGAAATTAATTTTTCCGCTTTCTTCATTCTTTGTATTGACAGAAATTGCTCTAATAATCCAAACCCTCTTGTAACATTTTTTTTTTCTTTAATTTTAATTTCATTATTTTTTATCTTATTAAATTTAAAAGATTTGAAACCAAAATTAAGAAAGACGGTAGAACTTATTCCAAAGATTAAGATGTAAACCGTTCGGAGTACATGATCCAAAATTACGAGGCTCAATATTATTGCATAGGGAATTGAGGGATAAAAAATTGCTATGAATAGTGAGGCGATGTTTTCCGATATAAACCAACCACCAGGAGTAATTGGAAATGTCTTAGTGAAAAATAATATAATTTGGGCAATAACCAAGATGAAAATATTAATTGGATGACCAGTAAGATAAAAAATAATGATTAAAGTAAACGTTTCAAAGAACCAAGTAGGAAGGCTTAATGTCAAAACTTCTATTAATTTTTTTTTATTCTTTCTAAAATCATTAATCCCCTCAATAAAATTTTTTAGAAATCCTTCCAGTAATCTTCTTAATTTTGGGGAAATTTTTTCAATTACATTTAAGATCCATTCAGTTTTAAGTATTATGAATATTAGAAAGATTACTCCAAGAAAAAGAATTACAGAACTAATAATGACATAAATATTCAAATTTAAGCTACTAGTTCCTTGAATATTAAGAAAATACATGAGTAACAATGCGATAGATGTGATAGTAAAAAGGATTAATAAATCTAGCACTCTTTCAATACCAACGCCACATAAACTTTTGCTTAAACTTATTTCCTCTTCCTTTTGTCGTATCACTTCCATTCTTACTAAATCTCCTACTTTTCCAGGTGTTAGCTCATTTATACCCCACCCTATCCCATAAGAGCCAAATAAGTTTATATATTTAGAATTAAGATTAAGTCCTTTAAAAATCATTTTCAATCGAATAGTGCGCATCAAAAAGACTCCAGAATATATGATAAAGAAAAATATAAGACCTAAAATAGAAATCTTTGTCAAATCTTGAATTATCGTATTAATATCGACAAAAATAATCATTAAAATTATTAAAATAATGGTTGAGATGCCAATTAGAATTCTCTTTGTTAAAACTTTCATTTTTTATAAGGGAATAGATTCAATAACAACGATTTAAATTATTTGATGATATATTAGATCAAAATATTTAGTATTTATAATTTTTGAATTTTAGATAATAAAGTTCCTTACATTTCTATCAATCAAGTTAAAGATTTTAAGAAACATGGAGAATAAACCAATTTAATAATTATATACGTCGTAAGTATATTACCTTGGCAATAAAATTTGTCAATTTAAATATAATTTTTTTAACATGAAATTTGTATATCCGATACAAAAATTGGAACAATGTTGAATGAGGAAAAAATCTATATTTAACCAATATGAGTAATCCTTCTATACCATCTAACCAATTAATTTTTGCTGAACCAAACATTCGATATTGGTATTTAATTGGAATTTCCATAATATTAAAACCATTTAATGCAACCTGAGCTGTAAATTCTGGCTCAAATTCAAATTCACGTGTGGTTAATGTTATTTTATTTAGAACTTCTTTAGTAAATAGTTTATATCCTGTTTCCATATCTGTTAATTTTGTCCTGTAAATTAAGTTAGTGATATTAGATAAGAATCTATTCGCTTTGTAATGAGATTTAGCCATATTCTCAGGGGGCTCGGCAAATCTAGTCCCATATACGACTTTCGTTTGGTTTTTAAGTATAGGTTGTAATAAGTTTGGAATGTCCTCGGGAAAATATTCAAAATCTGCATCTTGAATGATAAAAATATCACCTGAAGCATATCTCAAACCGATCCTAATTGCTACACCTTTACCTTGATTTTTAGGCAATCGTATGAACTTAATCTTATTTGATTCTATTTCCTCATTTAAGAATTCTTTATGATTTTTATGAGATCCATCATCCACAACTATAATTTCTCTCTCGATTGGAAAATTTACTGAAAATAGAGAATTCAATAATAGATTTATCGTTTGTTCTTCATTATAACAGGGAATAATAATGCTTAGCTTCAATATGATCTCATATAATTATTATTATGATTTAACTTGCATATTAAAAAATAATTTAAATTTCTTATCTTTTATACATTTTTAACAATTTTAATTTGAAATATTTATAATGACAAAAATTTTTTCTCAAGATCACTCTTATCACGCACGTATCAC
>CAZRIR010000237.1:0-4205 GCA_964600195.1 uncultured archaeon
AAAGCCTTAGTTATTTTGAGGTGTAAGGGTTGATAAGAGAAGATATTGTTAACATGCAATTCAGTACGGATCTTGAAAATAAGGCCGATAATAATTTTTCACGGATGAAGAGTTGCATTAAGGGTATCTATGAAATCTTAAAAATTTCCATGAACGATGATGATGCCTTGTTCAAGATGGGATTGGACAACGTGATCGGGATTTATCAAAATTTCCTTGAATTGATGTTGAATGATTATGGAGCGAGACAATTCATGAAAAAATTACGAAGCGCTGAAATAGAAATTGACATCCCACTCGATTTTCTCTTGGAAGATGATGAGAAATCGGAAGATGATGACTCAGACGATGCGATTAGCTTTTAAAAAACCAGTCTTTTTTACGGGGCTCATTTGGGATAAGATTTATCTGCCTTTTTCACGGGGTTAAAGGCGTTAAATCATAATTTAAATATTTACATTTCTTTCTAAATTTTTAGTCATCCTAAAATATTCTTTTGATAATAAAAAATTAATATTGAATATAAAAAGTGATTCCACTCTGTCTATAATCTAAAATTCATAAAAATATTAAAAAAAAAATAATCTCATTAAATTCAAATCATTTTTGAAACTCTATTTTTTCCACTTGTATTCCTTTGGGCCAAAAAAAACTAAAAGTATGGCTGGTACAATGATAAATGCTCCACCCCACCATTGCCCTAAAATTTCAGCAATAATCGCCCATATGAACATCCATGGTAATCGAAAACTTCCAATAAGCAATACATCATTAAGTAAATAATCCCAATCTTTTTGAGCACATTTGTTGGAAAATCGTGGTCTGAGTATCAAAAGCGCGAATATCAACAATAATATCGATGTAATTACGTTCCATATATCGTAGTAACTTATGATTAATGGTTGAGTATAAAGTGGTCCCAAAACACTTACCCAGTATTGATAATATTGTATTGATAACACTATACCGTATATAGCTATCAATAAATTCACGATTGCAGACAATATAGCAAATACCCAAGCCCATTTTCCAAGAATATAGGTTATCTTTTCATATTGCCAAGATTTCGATTTTTTAGGTGTTTTTTCATTTTCTCCCATGATATCTTAACCTCGTTAAAAAATTGAATGATACGTAAAATTATCAATTATTTTAAAGATTTTGTAATTATATGATTGAAAGAGATTTTTTTTCAAATTTCATAAAACAAAAAATCAGAATAAATACATTATTTTAAGATTTTACCTGTTTCTAAATACCATAAATATAGGTCTAATGCTGCCAAGTTTGTATCCAAATTCGATGCGATTTCAGATAATACTTCTTCAATATCTATATATTTTTTTTTTGTCATGGTTTTTGGTTTTTCTATCAAGGAATGCTTAACTAATAGATCAATGATATGAAAATCAATGATAGCAAAATCCGTGAATCCAATATTTCTGAGAAAATGGCTTGCTTCTTTATATCCCAGTCCTTTTATGTTTTTTACGAGCCAGTCTCTTAAATCATTTCTCTCTAATCCTTTCTTTACCATATTATTTATTAATTCGAGAAAGCCCCTGTTTTTAATTATGTAATTTCCCCGTATGTTTGGAAAGCGATATCCTAACTCTTTGAATCTTTTTGAAAGCATTTCATCATCAAGATGTAAAAACTCATTTCCAATCATCTCGTGAATTTCAATGCATTTTTCAGCGCTACAATTCGCGGTCATGATGCAAAAACAAATTTCCTTAAAAATCTCCTCTTTAGATTTTTTCTGAAATGCTTTAAACTCGGATAATCTCGTCTTGACCAGTGATTTCAAGTCAACATTGTCCATTAATGTTTTTACATCATTCAATAATTCTTTCATTTTATAGAAAAAAATAATAATAAAATAAAATACTACTTGCTTATTATTATAAGTCATTGTTATTGAATTTATGACCGAACGATAACGTAGTTTTTTTTGATCATAATATGCAAAAAATTAATTAAGAGAGAAAAAAAAGATGAAAAAAAATAAAATATTAGTGCTTGGGTCCATTGCTTTTGATTATTTGATGGGATTCGAAGAAAATTTCATAAATGCGGTATCAATTGATCAAGAGAAAGGAGAATATCAGAGCACGGTCACAGCTAATAGTAGAATACAATATTTTGGAGGAACCGCAGGAAATATTTCATATAATTTGGGTGTTTTGAATGTTGCCAGCGTGCATCTGTTTGGATCGGTAGGAAAGGATTTTCATAGTTTAGGATATAAAGATCATATCGCACAATTTGATAATATTAAGCTAGGAATTGATGTATATGAGAATCTTTTTACTGCGGCATGCTATATAGTAAATGATATTCAAGCAAATCAAATGATCATTTTTCATGGAGGTGCTTTAGACATGTGCAAGGAAATAGACCTGAGAGAAAGAATTAAGAATCCAGAAGAGTTTTTATATGCGATTAATGCAACACAAAGCGTGGAAGCAATGTCTAATTTTGCCCAACAACTTCATGATCTGAAAATACAACAAATATTTGATCCAGGACAAGTAAGCCCTCTCTTTCCAAAGGAATCATTAATTGACATCATGAAAAAATCAAGCATTTTGATTGGAAATAAGTATGAAATAGAGCAGATCAGAACAAAAATTGAGATGGATGAAAGAAAAATGCTTGATATTATTAGCACGATAATCATTACTAAAGGAACGGAAGGCTCGCAACTTATTTATATTGATGATAATAAAAAAATCCATCATGTCGATATTCCAATAGCTAACCCTGTAAAGATTGAAGACTCTACGGGTGCAGGGGATGGCTATCGAGCGGGTTTATTGACAGGGCTGAGTTTAAACTTGACACTTTTGGATTCATGTAGATTAGGGGCCGTGATAGGTTCCTTTGTTGTCGAAACAGCAGGAGCACAAACCCATCAATACAATTTAACTGATGTTAAAAAAAGATTTTATGAGACTTATAAATATCTACCACTTGAACTTGAAAATTTATAATCTCTTAATAAAATTAATTTCAGACAATAGCTTTTTGATTATTTAATGGTTTCTTTTAAATAACACTGTAATCATCAATGCAAAATATAAATCTGACATCTTTCATAATAAAACCTTCAATCACTTCCTACTTGGAATACTTAAAATTCATTTATTTAACCAAGTAAATTATAAAATTGGATAAATAATTGAGATATGCTTTATTTCAAGAAAAAGCTTGCCGAACATCATTCAAAAAAACTATTAATTTTTTTTTAATATAAAGATCGATAATGTTAAGGTTTTATGTTAAATTCAGAGAGAAAAGGTGACTCCCACCACCTTGACCAACACGGGTCTAAAAATAATAAAGAATAAGGAGGGCGAAATCAAAGTGTATTTCTACACTAACCAAAAGACAAAAATCCAGGACGTGGTGGGTGTCATAGTTTTTACTTTAACCATCCTTAACCTTCTTAAATGTTGATCCTTTTTGATCTTTCTTATTATAGATAAACTAAGGAACTATTTAAATTTATTCCATTTTAAACAAAAAAGATAATGAGAATTATTTATTTAAAATTATTTTATAGTACCAAAAAGATTAAAAGATTTATGGTGATAATTTTTAAAATATAAAAAAACTAATCTTATTTTTTGTGAAAAGAAAATATGAAAAAAAATTAATTTGAACATATTTGGATAAAAAAATATCTATCTATTATCAATACTGAGAATTAATCAAAAAAATTTTTTAAAATAAGTTAATAATTTTTTTTAAATTAAATGGATTTCCCCTCTTATTATCCCATCCTTAAAATTTGCCATACCCTGATTTCATGTCTTTTATAAATTTTATCCTAGCGTATAACGGTAATTCTTTGAACTAGTTAAAAGTCTTTTAGAGGTATAATTTTTTTCTTTAAATAAATTATAAGTAACAAATACTTTTTTTAAAATATAAATTTTTCCAATTTTATTTATTTAAATATTTCTTTGCAATTGCAGATTTCTTTTAAAAAAACTATAATACTTTTTGTACAAAATAGAATTATTTTGATAAAAATGTATGTTCGAATGACACACAATCTTCGTGAAAAAAAAATATTTTTTAAGAAATAAATTCCATTTTTCTATCAAGTATCAGTAGGGGAAAATTAAAAAAAATGACACAAAATAATCACGATACCGAACTACATCATTATTCAGAGATCATTGATTTCTTTGAAA
>CAZRIR010000238.1:0-2482 GCA_964600195.1 uncultured archaeon
CGCCATGCACGTGTCATAACCACAGTCCTTACAATTCGATTTGTCAAGAAGCGCATAAATATCTAAAGGACTTGCTCGAGTCATTTTCTTATCATTTTTTAATATTAGTTATAGTAATGTGTAAAAAAATATATAGTAACATTAAAAATTTATTTTTTTTCATCACGTGATTGTAAAATCTTCTACATGCTCATTTTAAAATATCATGATTTGCTTGATAGGACATTATCTCAAATTTCATGCAAAATTGTTTAAAAATTATTAAATAAAAAAGAAAAAAAGATTTGAAAAAATATTTAGAATGAATCATACCTTGCAACTAAGAGACCTATACATCCATATACTAACGCCTGTGTTGCAGCTCCCACAATAAATTGGACTATCAATTCTGGTAGGATGCCTCCATAAGTGGTCATGAAACCGATTATGATCAAGGTTAGCGCTATGCCCATGCTCACTGCGGCCGCCAAGAACCAGCCAAAAAAGACTTCATTTCTATTCTCACCAACAATGCCTGCAACAATAGCCGCTAACAAAGGGGCGGCGATTAAGAATATAATTAAAGTTAAACTTGCAGCGGTTAATGTTCCCGTAAAAATTATCGCTATCAATCCATTATAAACATCTCCGGGGTATGGAAACAAGATATTTGGAAAGAAAAAAGCGTTCGCTATTCCTGGCAAGGTGCTAAGATAAGTTCCAATTTGAGCAATGCTTCCATCAAGTGCTAAGACTAAGATCCACCCGCCAAATGTAAGACCAACTAAAGTTACCAAGCTCAATAAAAAAGTTTTTCCAAAGGCCATTTTTATTCACTAAATTTATATTAAGTAAGTAAATTGTAAGTTATTTTCTAATTAATACTTATCATATTTAAATTGTATTTATTATAATTATCCCTATTATTTAATCAAAATTATCTTTCTTTTATGATTTTTTTATAGGAACACTTTTCAATTTTTTCATCTCGTTTAATTGCATCTTTAGATTCTTGTTTTATTTCTTGGCATTTTTTATAGCAAGCAATTTTTCAAATTTTTTATTTTTATAAAATAATTTTGCTAATTTAAACCATGCCTTGTAGTCTTTTTGAAATTTCTTATCAGATCCCAAGATCATTTCATAAAAAACAAGAGTTTCATTAGATTTTGGATTATAATCTAAACAAATTTTATTTGCTTGCAAAATTTAGGATTTTTTATATTTAATATATTTTATATCAAAAAATTATAAATATTAATGCTAGTGAAAAATGTCTCACTTAGTACATCTGATTTTACTTCTTAGCTTAAATTGAATCAATAATTATTCACATTAAAATTTTCAAAATTTCGAGATAGCTTTATTTAAATAAAAGGTGATCTATTCATATGGTTGAAACAAAAAATGTAAAAATGGAAGAAAAATTGAGTTTAACTCAAACCATTCCTGAAAAATTTATTTACAAAAAAGAACAAGTTGCACTGGTCAAACTTGATGATTATAAACAAGAAAATGTAAAAAAAGCATTAAATTCCCTTATAACATTACTTGGAGTGAAAGATTACTTCAAAGGTAAAATAGTCTTATTGAAACCAAACGTGCTCTCTGGAGGGAAAAACGTGCACACTCCTCCTGAAATACTCGAAGTTGTCATTCAATTCCTAAAAACCGAGGGAGGAGTAAAAAAAATTATTGTAGGAGATTCAACTCTTACCAGTACGATCACTGAAAGGTCGCTCAGATCGAGCAGAATAATGGAAATCTGCGAGAATGAAGGAGTAGAAGTATTAAATTTTTTTAAATCTAATCGTGAAAAAATTGTTTTGAGAAATCCACCTCATGAAGCTGAGGAAGAAATTTTTTTACCTCAAGAAGTCTGTAGAGCGGACATAATCATTAACTTACCGAAGTTGAAAACTCATACAGGATTTGTTTACACGGGAGCAATTAAAAATCTATTTGGCATGTTAGGTAATAAACAAAAAATGCATTTAACTCATAGTAACAAGCTTACATTCCAAAAAATGCTTGCAGATATCTATTTTGCAGTGGAAGAAACGAACGATTTGGATAAACCAAAAATTTTGACAATCATGGATGCCGTGATTGCGATGGAAGGAAAAGGTCCTCAATTTGGAAAACCAAGAAAAGTAGGTTTAATGATTGCGGGTTTTAATTCAGCAGCTATAGATATTGTAGGGTATACTTTAATGAATGGCAATCCCAAGGATTTAGAAACTATTAACTCTTTAGCAAGAAGAACTGATCTTCCCGCGGATATTTCTCAATTAGAATTATTAGGTGAAAAACGTTATCAGGATTTTATTGTAAAGAATTTTAAAAAACCAAAGATATCTCTTCTTAAAAAATCAGGATATTCCCTGAAATGGCTTCCTACAAGCGTTGCCAAGCATATCATGAAAATGTCGATTAAAATCAATAAAAATAAGTGCACCCTATGTGAGCAATGTGTAAAACATTGTCCTGCTAGTGCGATGCG
>CAZRIR010000238.1:2582-4149 GCA_964600195.1 uncultured archaeon
TAATTGATCATGGTCCCAGAAAAAGAAAAATTATCACTTGGTAAACTTAAACATCAGTTATTGAATGAATTGCTCGATGATTTTATCTCTGATTTAAATGATAAGCGTGTAATCATTGGTTCAAAATTAGGTGAGGATGCGGCAGTGATTGATATGGGTGATAAGTATTTAGTCGCAAAAACAGATCCCATTACCTTTGCAACCGATGAGATCGGTTATTATGTTGTAAATGTCAATGTAAATGATATCGTTTGCATGGGGGCTACCCCCAAGTGGTTTCAGTCAACAATTTTATTTCCTGAAAATAAAACTGATGAGGGACTAATTAAAAGTATTTTTAAGGATATACATGACACGTGCAAGGAAATGAATATTGCGGTTATTGGGGGCCACACTGAAATAACCACTGGCCTTAATCGCCCGATTGTTATAGGCTCTTTATTGGGAGAAGTTGATAAAACCTCATTGGTATCATCATCGGGGGCAAAAATAGGAGACTCCCTCATTCTAACAAAGGGAATTTTCATAGAAGGTACCTCTATAATCGGAAGAGAAAAAGAAAAAGATTTAAAAAAGAAAGGGTATGATGAGGATTTTATTAAAAAATGTAAGAAGTATCTCTATGATCCTGGTATAAGTGTCGCAAAAGAAGCTCTAATAGCAAATAAAAACTATAAAATTAATGCCATGCATGATCCTACTGAAGGTGGGCTTGCTTGCGGTATTGCTGAGATGTGCATTGCATCAAATACGGGGATTCAACTAAAATCAGCTCGCATTGAAATATTACCAGAACCTCGTGAATTAAGTAAGGTTTTTAATCTTGATCCGATGAATACTATCTCTTCAGGAACTCTCTTAATTGCTATAGATGATGAATTTTCCTCTGATTTAATTGAATTATTAAGTAAAAATGGAATCAAAGCTAATAAAGTTGGAGTATTCACTGAAAAGGAGAAAGGATTGAGGATAAAAACTTCCAACGGGAAATATGAACCGTTATATTATAATGAAACAGATGAGATCACTAAATTATTCTAATTAGGTTTTAGATTCGAAAAAAAATCATTTAGAATGGAGAATTTCTGCTTTCCTTTCATGTCTATTTTTATAAGGGTTGTTTCGATATATTTATCTATAGGAGAAATATTTGATACAGGTTAGACCTTGGAAGAAAAAAAGAAGAAACAACTTCAGCAGATATTAGATTTCCTGAGCGAAACGGTAATAACAAATGGATTTATTATTCACATGGAAAGAAAATATCTTTTAGGGTATTTAAAACGTGAAAAAAATCTAATTCAAGAAATGCAAGACTTAATTAATTCAGATTGGAATGATTTTAAACAGAATAATAACAAAAATAATAGAATGGAACATTCTTTTACAGCATTTTTCTATGACTATTTTGATAAATATTTAAGGATGTATTTATCCAGCGTTTTTGGTTTAGAAGAAAAATTATTTCAATTAGATATCAAAGAAAAAATTTCTAATTCCATGCTTATCTTTGAATATAAATATTTCATCAATTTTGAGGAAGAAGAAAATTTAATTCAATTTTTCA
>CAZRIR010000239.1:0-1502 GCA_964600195.1 uncultured archaeon
ATGGTAGAAAATGCATATTTCGAGGGAGTCTTCGTGAGGTCTGACGGTGAATTAGAGCCCATTTTTGACAACGTTCTAATTTTGCGCGCATCCTCAACGGAGAGGTTAGTCAAGACCATTAATGAATCTGTAAATGTAGATGGTACCATTCAAATCTATAAGGTTACAGGTGATAAGAATTTCTCGAGACTCCATAAAACGATCGAAGTATACAACGAACTTGATATCTTGGAAAACAATTAAACTTTTAACCATCTTATTAAAAAATTTTTAAAATTTTCTTTTTTTACTCATCATTATTATCTATTCCATGTTCTAAAGTGTGGAAGTTTATCAAAAATAAAATAACTTGGATTTTTTTGTACTTCAAAATTCAACCACATAATTTTAAATATCCATTTATGTTCTTGTAGTTTATACTCTTAATTTTATCGCAATATGACCTTCAAATGACGAGTACTAATATAAAGTTATTTTTACCATAATCAAAAAAAAGAATCCGTGGGTTAAAGATGTCAAATGCTGAGATTGTTAGGGTTGATGGTTTAAAAAAATATTTTGGAGAAGTCAAGGCTGTAGATGGAATATCTTTTAATGTAAAGGCTGGTGAAGTTTTTGGACTTTTAGGACCAAATGGTGCGGGAAAAACCACAACCATAAAATTATTACTTGGTTTGTTAGAACCAAATGATGGTAGCATGAATGTGTTAGGTATGAATCCTTTGAGAGATGAAATAGAAATCAAAAAGCATATTGGATATGTTTCGGAAGAACCTTTAATCTTTAAATCTCTCACGCCTCACGATCTATTTAATTTTGTTGCTTCAATTCGGAATTTAGATGCGGAAAAGACGTCCGAACGTGTTAAAGATTATTTAGAAAGTTTAGAAGCACTTGATTATTATGAAACACTCATTGCAACGTTATCACATGGAAATAAGCAAAAAATGCAAATAATTGCTGCTATATTACACGATCCAGATTTATTAATCATGGATGAGCCTCTCTCAGGGCTTGATGCCAAGTCCGTGCGTGTTGTGAAAGAAATATGGGAATTGCATACTCAGAATGGAGGAGCAGTTCTTTTCTCTACCCATATCATGGAAGTTGCACAAGAACTGTGTGATAGAATTGGAATCATTAATAAAGGTAAAATTGTAGGGATTGGAACGATTGATGAATTACGTAGTCAAGCCAATAAAATAGGAGCAAATTTAGAGGAAGTTTTCCTTCGTTTGACAGAGCAAGATACCTCTGTAAATGAAATAGTTAAAAAGCTACAAGCAAACTATAAAAAAAAAACATAAATTATAAACGATTAGGATAAACATGGAAAAAAAAGAGTTAAAAGCATATTCTATATCGAAATATACATATCTTGAGGCATTAATGGAATCTCAACTTCAATCATCTGGAGCTCAACAAAGTCGATTATTAGAAAAATACAAGCATAACAACAAATCAATTAAACATCAAGCACTTGCAATGAAACTTGCTTTTGG
>CAZRIR010000239.1:1602-4143 GCA_964600195.1 uncultured archaeon
GAAAATGAGAAACTGAAAAAAATTGCTCTCATGAGCCTATTTAGAAACGTTGATCTTGCATTGATTATCATGACATTTGGTTTTCCAGTAGTTTTACTGATCGTGAGCCGCAATATTTTAGCCTTTTTTGTATGTTTATTAGAATCAGCATTTAATTCCTTTTTTGGGTTCTCTTTTCTCATTTTAATTGGGAGAAAAATAAGTAGTATTTTTAGTAATGAAGCTCAAAGCGGTAAAAGAGCCAATTTGATTCGAATTGGGACCATGATCGGTTATTTTGCCATAGTTTTTGGAGCATCATTCATGATTCAAGGTGCAATATATCTTATCAATTATTTCAAAGTAATATTTGCAAATAATGCCCCTCCATTGCTTTTAAATGTCCTCTTGAGTCTCATCCCATTACCTATAACACAAGGGTATATTGTCTCTTTGGCAATTTATGGGAATTATTTTTCTTTAGAATTATTATTTTCTTCTTTATTAGGTGTTGCTTTATTTGTTCTAATAGTATGGGGTTTGTATAGAAGTTCTATTAAATCCTTACATGAGGTTACATTGACAGAGTTTGATATAAGAAAACTAAAAACTACTAAGAGAGAAGATGAAGTAAAAGTGGGGATTCAAACAGATACTCCGTTAAAAACGTATCTTAGGAAAGATCTTATATCTGCGAGTCATGACATGCAGACTTTTATTTTTATCATGATGCCTATTATTTATCCAATAATAATGCTAGTCTCATTTCAAGGTTTATTAGTCCAATTAAACGATGCCATTATTTTTGGAATTATAGTTTGGATCATTGTTCTTGGAGTTTTTTCATTCTCACCATTAATGATCGTAGTTGGATTGCTAAACATGGAGGAGTCAGGATCTTCCATCATCGCCTCTTTGCCGGTGTTACCAAGAGATCAAGCTCGAGCAAAGTTATTGTTAATGGCAGTAGTCCAAATAATTTCACTTTCTATCTTGACAATTGTAATTTTCATTATGACGGCCTCTATAGAAATGTTCCTTCTTTTGGTTTGCTCTTTACCATTAATAATAAGCTTTTTACTGCTATCCTTTGAATTGAAAGTATATTTGTTTGGTAAACTCAAATACAAATATATTTTGGAAGAGCTTCATAAAGGATATAAGATTCAAAAATGGTTATTGATTTTATTAGGTGATATCGGATTATTTTTTATGGTATTAATCCTCGGAATTTCGTTCTTTTTTTATATTGGAATCTATGGAACAATTATCGTGGCTTTAGTCAGTGGGGGTGTATCTTTTTTAATTTTAGGTTTTGTTTTTAATCGGATGTTTCCAAGCAGTGATAAAATTCAAGATTATGAAACAGGTGGTTTTTTACGAAATCATCCTTTTCTGGCGGGAATTATAATAGTGATATTTTTTTTAATATTTTCTTACATCGCATCGAATATCTCTACTCTTTTGGTGCTCTTGTTTTCAATATTTATTCATATAAATTTAGAAGGATTAATTATTTCTGATACTCTTGTTCAATTTGCTTTTTTAGCTTTATTATTGTTTGTAGTAATCCCTCTTGGATTCAAACTTCCATCTGGACAAAAAACTTTTAGAGAGTATTCGGAAAACATTAAATTAAACACGATTCAACCTGCTTTAAGAAATATTTTAATTCCTTTAGTTGCAATAGGAATTTTTATTGTCGTCTCGCTTCTTGGAGGACTTCTTATTAATACTTTTTCTCTTGGTGTATACATTATAGATCCTAATGTAATATTTGGCAAACCCTATTATATTAATCCCATATTTATAAATTATGGATGGACTATATTCATAGTAATGCTCGTACCTGCAATTTGGGAGGAAGTAACATTTCGAGGTGTCATGATACCAATGTTAATGAAGAAAAATAATGTAATAAATACAATCATCTTGAGTAGTCTTATTTTTGGATTTGCCCATTTTAATAATCTATTATCAGGTACTCTTGCAGGATATTTTTCTCTAGATCTTCTATTTCAAGTGTCAGGTCAAGTCATTTTTGCAACCTTTTTAGGATTTACACTTGCTTACATGTTCATTAAAACAAAGAGTATCTTTCCAGGCATTATTTTCCATTTTTTAATTAATACAATAGCTCAACTCTTTTTACAATTTTATTTTTATAATAATTTAGTAGAATGGATTTTTTTAATTATATTTATTGACATTATTCCTTCAATATTAATTATTCTTTTGGTCAAATTAATAGTGAATGATGATAAAATAATGTATATAGGGGAACATAATAAAATTAGTTAATTTATCCATTTTTATCGCGTATAATAAAACGACATGCTTTAGATATAATATTTAAGGATTTCAATTATACTTAAAGATCCTTTATAATATCATATAAAGTTTTTAAATAGATTTCTAGTTATTTTTTATTATAATAGAAAAATTCATCAAAACCTCATTTTACGATATTTTTTTGCATTGTGAATTTATAATTAAAAGATTAAATCCTTTTATAACACGCATTCCTAATTCTCATAACAAAAAAAATCAATTGTATTAAAA
>CAZRIR010000240.1:0-4120 GCA_964600195.1 uncultured archaeon
GTTTTTTTTATATATTATTATAGCACTGCTTTAGTTTAAATTTTTATCCTATTGAATTAGATAGTTTTTTTTAATTATTTTTTAATTTCTAAAATTTGATTTCCAAAAATAAATCAGATTATATAAATAAAAAAAAAAATAAAATTAAGATTTTAAGTTATATCAATTGAAATATTTGTGAAGAATGTTGTTACAATGAGCACAAACATAACAACAGCCGCAAGAACCAAAGATGCTCTGCGAGTTCTCTCATCCAATGAATCATTTATTGCAAATCCAATGAATCCAATTGTAATTAAGACAAGACCTATACTCACTCCAATCCTAGCGATATTTGTAACAAAAATTTCTTGCGCTACCATCACATCTGCCCAATAGTGAACATCCGCTGTTTTTAAAACCAAATCTTGTTCTCCTATCGCTCCAATGTCTCGTAAATGTTGATAAACCGCAATTTGTGCACTCTCCCACGTACCTGCATTAGCAGCCAGTGATTTACTTATCCCAATGAGAACCCCGAAAATTACAGCAACGATTAAGCCGATTATAATGTATCTAGCTGCTTTACTTTTATCCGATCCTATCGAACTTATTTTTTGTTTTTTCATATTTAATTCAACTCTCTTTTTTTATTCTTTTTCACCTTTTTCTTTTAGTAATAAAGTATGCTAATGCAAAGATTGCTGCAGCAGCTAATGAAATCCATCCTATCCACGAACAAATGGTGTTTATAAGATCTCCAATACCCTCAACATTCACGGATAATCCAACCAATGCCGAAAGAGCCGAGCCTAAATTATCCGACCAAACTACTAAAACATAGGTTCCGGGTCTTGAATAAATATAATTACTATCACCATCTCCAGTAAACTCTATATTATATGTGTGTCCTTCAGCTAAATTATCAAGATGAGTTATTCTATTTATAGTTGGCGATTCTGGATATCTTATTTCAGTATATTGAAAACGTAGATAACTTGATCCACTCAAACTATCAGGATCTGTTCCGAGACCAGTATAATATACATAATCCTCATAACTTATGAAGATCAAATCAACAGTAATAGAATTTGATGGATCAGTTTCAAGAGTGTTTGAAAGAGTGACTAAGCATTGCTGTCCATATCCAATAGAAAATATTGTAGCATGGCAATCATTAATATCTGATGGGTCTTCAACACTGAGTGTAGCGAAACTGCCCAAGTTGGTGGTATTGATGAAAAAAGGTATGATTCCACCAGCAATCAAACTCGAGATCCCTATGATCACTAAGCCTGCAAAAATTTGTTTTCGTTTTTTATCGTCCATATTATCACTTTTGATTTTTTAATTAAATGTAGATTGCTGCTTATTTGTTATTTTGAATATATAAATATATCGAATTTGGAATGATAAATATGGGATTTACTTATTAGATTGTCAATTAAGAAAAGTGAATTCAATTTTTCAAGTTATCATGAAAAAAAATTTACAATTCGATTTTATTCAGTGGATGCATCGAATTATATGACTCTTTTAACTTGGAAATGTCATTTTTTGCGTAAATTCTCGTGGTATTGGGATTGCTGTGCCCTAAAATGTCCTGCAATTCACTAATATCCATGCCCGAACGTCTTAAATGCGTGGCTCCAGTATGCCTGAATACGTGTGGAGTAATGATTTTTGAATCGGGAAATCCACATTTTTCTTTGATCAACTTGATATCTCCTTGAATGACACGGGGATTTAGAGGTTTATTTCTCGTATTTACGAGCAAGTGATCGTCAGGTTCATAATAAATTCGATTCTCAAGTTCATCTTTAATTATTTCGATTGTTTTTTGATCGATGGGGACGATTCTTTGCTTGTTTCCCTTTCCTCGTAATTTGATATAACCTTCATTAAAATCAATATCACGGATTTTAATATTACATAATTCACTTACCCGAGCCATGGTCGCATATAGAATTCTAATCATTAAATAATATCTCTTACTTTTTTTCGATGTAAAAATCTGTCGATTTTTTAGCATCCGAAATATTTTTTTGATATCCGTTGGATCGAGAAATTTAGGTAAATTTTCTTCCATGCGAATTTTTGGAGATTTGATGACATCCATGGGATTTTTAGTGGTCAGGAATTCATTGAGATTAAGGAATTTAAAAAAAGATCGCAATGTCGCAATTTTTCTTCCTACTGCTTTTTTCGTATAGTTCAGATCTTTTAGTTTTTTCAAGAATAACCGGATTTTCTGTCGAATCATGGGTGAATTTACATCAACATCGCCGACAATATCTATAAACTTTTCCAAGTCATACCGATAGGCCTTGACCGTAGAAACTGCACATCCTTCTTCGACTTCTTTTGCAATCAAGAAGTCATCAATAAAGTCTGTAAATTTACTATAACTCATTGTAATATGATCATAATATGTGCATGATAGTATCATAATAGAGAGTGATATGCTCATATTATAAACAAATCAAAAAAAAAATCAAAAATGAGGATCGAATAATTCAAGTTTTATTGTGATTTTTTTAAGGATCTCAAGTATTTACTCACGTTGATCCCTGCCTTGGCACCCTCAGCAACGGCAAAAGCGACTTGAAATAAACCACCAGTAACATCCCCAGCAGCATAGACTCCTTTCACATTTGTTTCTTGATCAGCATTGACCTTAATATTGCCTCTTTCATCCAATTCTACTCCTGCTTTTTTAAACATCGTATTGGAGGGCATGTGAGATAATATAAACAAGCAGTCCAATTCAAATTCTTGTAACTCTTCAGAATCTACATTTTTACAGATTATTTTGTCTATGATCCCTTGTTGATCGCTTGTAATCTCGATAATTTTCATTTTATCATGAACATCAATCCCATTTTCTTTCACTTCATTTACTTTGGGGGGAAATTCTGAATTTGGCTTATCCGATATGATATTAACTATGCAACCCATTTGTTTTAGGACTAAAGCATCCTCAAGTACTTCTTCATCTGAACCATAAAGAAAAACGATTTTTTCTCTGTATAATGGACCATCACATAATGCACAATATGAGACACCATACCCTATGAGCGTGTCTTCTCCCTTTATTTGTTCTTTTCTCTTTCCACCCCCTGTGGCTATAACGAGGGCATCAGCAGTTATATTGGAAGTTCTCGTTGAAATCATATTTGCTCCCATCCCAACCATTAACGAAATGACATCACCCCTTATGATACGAATATTTTTATGACTCTTGGCATGTTCCATAAATTCTTCAAGAAGTTTAGGTCCTTCAATATCTTCGAACCCCAAATAATTTCGCACTTCTTTAGCCTGTTCCAAAGCAGAAGGTTCTTTCCCTTTTAAAATAATCGTTTCCCTGCCCGCTCTTCCGCAATATACTCCAGCGCTTAGCCCTGCAGGGCCTGCTCCTATTATAAGTACTTCACATTTATATTCTTCCACTTGAGCTAACCTTATTTGTATGATTTTTTTTTATCTCTAATCTTTGAAATATTTTTGTAAATTTAAATTAATGACTGTTTTTATGAATTTAGTTTATAATACATAGATCATTATTATCCTTTATAATCAAATGATGACCTAAAAAATCTTTTAGTTAAATTGCAATTATCAATCCCCTATGGAAGTCTGCAATGGACCTCGTTGGTATCACTTTATGCTAGATATTTGGAATATTTAAAAAAAGATTCAATTTACAAGGATGAGATTTCTTATCAAATCGTAAATCAACTTGATTATGATTTTACAGAAATTAAAAATCAGATAGATTTGATAAAACAATTAACAATCGTTATTCGACACGTGAATTTTGAACGCGAGATAAAAAATTTCATTAAATCATTTCCTAATACTACTATAATTGATATAGGTTCTGGATTTGATACATTATTTTATCGGGTTGATAATAACAAGATTAAATGGTTTGATCTTGATTATCCTGAAGTTCTAAATATTAAAAAACAGTTAATTCCCTTAAATCCCAGATATAAATTTATAATCAAGCCTTTATCTGATTTTACATGGATAGATGATATTGGTTCTAATAATAATGGTGTATTTATAATAATAGGCTCCCTATTAAAATATCTTGAAAAGGATGAAATTATCAAACTCTTTAAAAATATTGGAA
>CAZRIR010000241.1:0-4112 GCA_964600195.1 uncultured archaeon
ACAAGCTACACAGTGCATTACATCGTGAACTTCTCCATTTTTTGCTTTTTCTGGAAGGAATGGATCAGCTATTAAGCCTCTTCCAATGCACACGGCATCTGCTTTTCCGGCCATTAAGATTTTCTCTGCTAATTCAGGATTATTGATTCTATTTGCAGCAAATACGGGTATTTTTACATTATTCTTAATATTTTCAGCTAAATAAACATAACATCCTTCTGGAACGTCCATTGTTAATTGAGGGATTTTAGTTTCATGCCAACCTCCTGTCACGCTTAAAAAATCGATACCTGCCTCTTCAAATCTCTTTGCAAATTCAGCATGATCCTTATAAGAATTGCTTTCTTCACCCATAAAATCGTCCCCTGCAATTCTCATTCCAACAATGAAATTTTCATCAACAGATGATTTAACCTGTTCAATCGTTTCTAAAGGGAATCGCAATCTATTCTCTAAATCCCCTCCATATTTATCCGTTCTTTTATTCGTTAGGGATGAAAGAAATTGATTTATTAAATAGCCTGCAGAACCGCTTATCTCAACGCAATCAAATCCTGCTTTTTCCGCCCTCTTAGCAGCATTAGCAAACGCTTGCTGTTCTTGTTTAATCTCTTCAAGAGTCATTTCTTTTGGTGTAGAACGACTAAATTTGCTATAGACTGCTGATGCTGATAAAGGAGTGGTACCAATAACTTGAGGAAATGAATATCTTCCAGAATGATATAATTGAGCTCCGATTTTCACATCTTCACGAGTACCATGGATTATTTTTGTAAATTCTGATAATTTTGGTAAGAATTTATCATCATCAATGGCAATCATCATTGGAATTCCCTTTCCATAAGGGCTAACATAACATCCTCCAATGAATATTAAGCCTGCACCTCCTCTCGCCCGTTCAGCATAGAATTCATTTAATCTATTTGATATGAATCCATTATCAGCCAAATTAGTATGAATTGCAGGCATCACAATACGGTTAGATATAACCATATTTCTAATTTTTAATGGTTTAAATAGTTTAAGGAATTTCATGGTCATTAAAGATTTTATTATATAATTAAGACTTGCTATTAAACTCTAATAATTCTTCACATAAAAAAAAGACTAAAAACTCGATAATTGTTTTTAAATCATTCCATTCTTGCTTAATCTAGCGAAAATAAGAATCTGATCCAAGATCTTCCTGTGGATCTCTCATGAAACTATCAGCTTGTTTTTTAAAAGAGTTGAACATTGATTCCATTTCTTCTATTTTTTTATCGATATCACTGATATTAACTTGCATGTTAAAATAATCTTTCATTATAGTTATAAGTGCTTTCGAGGCGCGTGGATCTAAGGTCATCATGGGTAATGGAATAGTTTCTGCCAATAAACACGCTCCAGGAGCGAAATTCTTAGTTCCTGCCCATGCCGGTAATATTCCATTTGCTCCCGCAATGAGACCCCCTTTCATTAAAGTCGTATTTTCACATTTTAAGAATGAATTAGTGACTTCTTCCTCAGTACCGCATACATGAACTCGTGGTTCATCTTGAACCTCATTGGTTACTAATGCTCCCATGCTGATGTAGATCTTTATTTTACCTTCACAAATTTTATCCATTTCTTCGCAAAACTTTTTAGAAAATTCAAATACTCCTTTTGAACTCTGTGGTTGATAATCAGCAGTCAAAATGAATACATCATTAACTTGATTTGTTTTCTCGCTTGATTGATAATATAATTGGGCAGAAGGTATTTCTAATGAACCATTTTCTCCTACAACGGCTTTAGGTGAAAAATCAAAATATTCTATGTTAAGAAATAAATCAGCCTCAATCGAATCTTTAATTGTCATAATGGCTAGTTTTGCTACCAGAGCAATTCCCGGCCAACCAATTAGGATGATTGGATCTTTAAGATCCGTTGGATTTATATGAAATTTCTCTTCAAAATTAAAATACATGTAATCATATCCTCATAAATTTAATCCTTCTAAGGATTCTCCACAATTAGGACAAAATTTTTTTATTTTTGCTATTTTCCCTCCACAAAAAGGACAAAAAAATCCTTCATAGATGGATTTTTCTGTTAATTCTAATACTTGATATCGATCAGATGGTCTTATTCGTTGACCATATCCATGTGAAACATTCAAACCCAAGTCCTTTTTTGCTTTTGAGGTTGCGAATAATACCGTGAGAGTGCTTATGAATAAAGGTGCGAATAATATCCCCGCTATATCATGGATTAAACTGTATAAAAATAGCATCATATAGTTTCTATTTAAGGGATCCAACCACGAATCATACATGGCTGAATCTACTGGCCATACCAGATTAATAATATTTTGATAAACACTGTTAATTAGGATTGTAATGATTACACTAAATAAAAATACAATTACTATATTGAAGTAAGAACCCTTGGCAATTAATCGTGCTTCTTTTACGGGATTATCAACATCTTTAAGATTAAATGTAAATAGACTAAAAATAAAAAATACGAAAAGGATTATCCCAGGCACGATAAATGCTATGAAAAACCCAAAAGGTATCCCGCATCCAATTAATAGCAAGACAAGAAATAAGTTCTTATTCAGGATTTTATCATTAATTTCATCTGTTTTTGTATATTTTTTATATAGATAGGAGCTTACTAAAGCCATGGATAGTGTTGTAAAAAATGCTCCTATAACTCCTTCAAGAAATCCTAAAAATAATAAGAGTAAGGCATATTGAAACATTAGGATTATATCTAAATCGGTGATAAGTTCTGGAGTTTCTTCTATTTTAGTAAAAAGTGCGTCAACTTGAGGAGAAATCAAATTTGCATACCATTCTAATTGAGACACGGATATGACAATTAAAAAATTTGATATTGTGAGTAAAATAATAAAAGGTAATATAATTTTACCATAATTTCTTACAAATAGATATAATCCTTCGGTAATGATATCTATGATTTTTTTTTCAGCTAAAATTTGTTTAGAATTACTCTCGGGATGTGGCTCCATGATTTCTTCTTTGCTCTTTCACAATTTTTTTAAAGATTAAATATAAATATAGAATTATCCATTAAATTAAAAGATAGATTTTCACTTTGATCTAGTGCAGTATAAATAAATTTTTCTCATGTATGTTCATAAACCATCATCAAGACAGCTGCCTGGAATTTTTTCTTATATTGAATTATTATCTTCCAAAATACTAGCTTATTCTGTATTTTTTGGAACGCCAATTTTTATATCTACTTTATCATTATTATTTTATCTCATTTTTAAAGAACCTTGGACTATTACTTACTTCTTTTCATTAGCGTTTATTTATTTGGTCATGTCTTCCATGGGAGTACTTTTAACAATGATATATTCTATTAAAAAATCACCAATCTTAGGATTACCTCCCAAAGGATGGGGGCTTCAATTAAATATCTTTTTTACCTCCTTAATTGGAGGATCCTTTTTATTTGGAAAATTCATGTCTTTTTTATTTGGCAATCCCGCATTTCAAGAAATATTTTTGATGTTAGGAACGATTTTATCATACATAATAGCCTTTGTCGTATACTTTTCGTTCACTACTGTTGGTAAATATGGAAACATTATATTATCATTAATACAACCCGTCTTGGCAATAATTTTATATAGTATTTTCACGGTTCAATTTTATTATGATTTCTTTTTGAGAGCTATTTTTTTCTTCTTGATCTCTGCTGCTATATTTGCATTACCTTATGGAAGGAGCCTATCACACGTGAGCAAAATATATAAAGAAGCAACGGGATTAGGGGGGTATGAGTTCATTCGAGCATTTACACTTTCCCTCATCACTGATGGTAATGATAAAGCCATAGAAAGCATGTTTGATCGAGTTGGTGTAAGTTCCAAAGTTCAAATTCAATATCTCTTCATTAGAACAAAACAGGAAAAAAAATTAAAAGGGCTTTTTATTGTTCCTCATGTTCACTTTGGTCCTTTTAAGACATGTGGTTCATCTGATCTTCCAGAACATATATATAAACATTTTTTAAAAATACCTGGAACGACTGTTTATCATACGACTAATGATCATGCCCAAAATTTAACAACCCAATACCAGGTAAATTCTGTATTAAACAAAATAAAA
>CAZRIR010000242.1:0-4111 GCA_964600195.1 uncultured archaeon
TCTCGAGTCTGGTTCTGATAAAGTTTTAGAATTCATGAATAAAGGAACGACCGGGAAATTACACATGAAAGGAGGAAGAAACATTAAAAATGGGAATATTTCTTTATGTACTTATGTCATGCCTGGATTAGGAGGGAAAAAATGGAATTCAGAACATGCCACTGAAACGGCAAGAATAATTAATGAAATAAAGCCCGATTATGTTAGATGAAGAACATTAGAAATATTTCCAGCAACACCCCTTTACTTAAAGCTAAAATCTGGTGAATTTCAAGAGCTAGCTGAAGAAGAAGTTATTCAAGAGGAGAAAATTTTGATTGAAAATATAGAATGCAACACGGTCATCACGAGTGATTCGGCGGCTAATTTATTATTAGAGATATGGGGAGAATTACCCAAGGATAAAAAAAAGATCCTTGATGCTATAGATAATTTTTTAGTCATGGATGATAAAAAAAAGATCGAGTTCAGTTTAAAACGAAGGTTAGAAGCCTTTGAAAGTCAATATGGAGAAGTCTCTGACACGATTCAAAAAAAAGTTAATAAATTATGACACTATCCTGAAAAAAATGCCATATATTTTGAAAATGTAAAAAAATTGATAAAATTCATCAGGAAGAGGCTCATTCCTTGAAATTTATTGATTTTTTATAGGGAAAAATAAAAAAAACAAAAAAAATTAGAACATCAATTCACTCAAATGAAAGTTTAGCAATTCATTAAATTAATTTGCTTGAATAAATATTTTATATTATAACTCTCAATCACTTCTGTAAATTTCTTTAATTAATTAGGAGGAAACTGAGGATTGTATTCAAAAATTAGTAAAAGTTTTGATTTTATCACGGCAAAAAAAATTGAGAAAAATCGGAATTTATATTTAGTTTATATCGGTTCGATAGTTCTCATTTCAGTGATTTACATTCTATTCAGGATTTATTTTTACTTTTATCAAAACTCTCTAATATATGATTTAAGGGACAGTGATTACTTAATTCTCTATGAACTTCACCTCAATGGATTAGTTGATTATTACAAGAATGTTTCTTTTGCTGGATTTCCTCAATTTTATCTTTATTATTGGTATTTCATTTCTTACCCCTTTTTTTTATTGCCTCCCATGATTGGTGTGTATGTATGGGATCTTTTTAGAATAATTATAACTATATATATTGCCAGAAAAATCCTTGAAAAAAACAAGAATACTGAAGATTTAATCATATTCTTTATTATAAGTTTTTTAGGGTACCAGGCGGACTTTTATATGAATAATTCAAATTGGATTATTTATACATTCTTATACTTGAGCTATGTTTATTTGAATAAAGATAATAAAGTGGTTTCAGGTATTTTCTTTGCATTAGCATTATATAAAATAAATGCTGTTCTCTTTTTATTTGTCATATTACTTGTAAGAAGAATAAAATTTAAAGAAATTTTATATTATATCATTCCCTTCATTTTCCTTTGTATTCCTTTTTTTATATATCCGTCCTATTTTCTTGAATGGTTTAATAACATTTTAGGATTTAAAGAAAATGAAATAAATAGCATATGGACAGT
The DNA here is from genome assembly GCA_964600195.1 of uncultured archaeon. Taxonomy (GTDB): domain Archaea; phylum Asgardarchaeota; class Lokiarchaeia; order Sigyniarchaeales; family SOKP01; genus FT1-020. The sequence continues at coordinate 1,564 of CAZRIR010000242.1, forward strand.
TTTAATTCGATTATTGTTCTTGATTGAAAGCGCACAATATTTATTTATTAGCTTCCTCATGATAATATATCTCACAGATACAAAACATCAGGAATGGAAAAAATGGACAAGGTGGATCGTGCCAATCCTTTTTACTACTACTCATATTGTTTATTTAATTTACGTCAACTTGTAAAAAAAAAGAAAGAGAGTAAATTTTTTTAAAATTATTAGGAAGTGTAATTTTTTATTTATATTTTGCTTCTTAGGATACAATAATCAAATGAAAATAGTTTATCATAGAAGAAGAGAAAAAAGAAAAAATAAGGACCATCCGCAAAAGAGATAGCTGAAATAATGGTTGCAAACATGAAAGTAAACATGGATGATCCAAATTTTTGGATAAAAAGAGAACGAATAAGGCAAAAAACTCTTAATGATATATTAAAAAAAACGTCAAGAACGCAATTAAAATAAAAAATTGATAAATAATAAACATTGAAAAATGATTTTTTTATATCTCCCCAGAACGAATCTAATTTTCTTCAAAATTTCATTAAAAATGAATATTTGGATGAAGATATGTAGCAAGAATATAAAAAATTAGCAATAAAAATTATAATTTTATGAATAATTATCGAGTGTTTTACGTTTATTACAAAATTGTGATAATTTCAAAAAACTTAAGTAATAGTTTTTTTTTACTACAGGTGTATAAGAATTTAGTTACTTTGCATGTACTAATCTTAAAAAGTTGATTTATATACCCAGTTTAGAAATTGATGAAATGATAATCTTAATAATGACCATTTTTCCATTGATTGGCTTATTAGGAACGGTTTGGAACAATAAATCTGTTGCAAAATGGATTCCAGGATTTTTTTGTCTTTTCATGACGTTCGTCTGTACAAATGCCGAAGCACTGGCCTTTCCAGTGATCTTCAATTTTTTTGAACACTTTTTTTCGATGATGATAGGGATTACTCTAGCACTTGCCGCATTTTTAGAATTATATAATTCTTACAATAAAAGATATGTTAGGAGATTTAGTCACATAAAAAGTGGAGGTATTGAGAGATGATAGAACCTGCAGATATCGTTGATGGATCGCTAAATTTAGTAGGAATGAATTTTTCAATAATAGCAATCATTGCATGTTCAATCATTTTTTTCAGAAAACGAAAGATATCTCATGTTATAATTCTAATTATTGCATTTGGAGGCATGCTTTATACTTTAGCAAATGTAATTGATAAATAACAATTAGCGGATTCTGACATTGCAGATGGACTGTCAGGTTCATTTGCTTTAATTATGGCAACGGTAGCTTTCATTTTTGCTTTCTTACCAGCTTTAGAAAGAAGACTTGAACAATCAAATATAGGATTAAAGAGGATTCTTAAAACAGCGTCGAATGCTAGCATAAACATCTCAAACATGGCTACGGAGCTTGCAGCGAGTGCCAGTGAAGTTAATGCATCATCAGAGGAAATTGCTGCCACAACGCAAGAGATGACCATAACAACTACGGATATTCGAAGATCCTCGAATGAAATTGAAAATATCATGAACGTTGTTACTTCTATTTCAGAACAAACAAACCTTCTTGCTCTTAATGCAAGTATAGAAGCGGGAAGAGCAGGTGAATATGGGAGAGGTTTTGCTGTTGTTGCTGAAGAAGTGAGAAAACTTGCAGAAGAGTCAAAAAGTTCTGTTAAAGAGTCGAAAGCAAGGATTTCAGAAATCATTGAGAAAATACATTTTGCTTCTTCCAGCATGGAAGGTATAAACGCATCAACCGAAGAGCAGACCTCCTCAATGGAAGAGATTGCCGCAACAGCCCAAAGATTGGGAACGCTAGCAGAAGAGTTGAAAACCAATTTGAAAAAAATTTAAACCAGAATACACTTTTTTCTCTTTTTTTTATTTAAGATCTAACATTCAATAATTTTTAAGAATTTAATCACAAAACGGATTAAATGAGCACATTTTTTTTAGCTCAGGAATGAAATTTTTAAATTTTCCGATGTTATTAGGGTCGAATTTATCCGTATATTGTTCTATAAATTTATTTGCTATCAAGTCTCCTTGTTCTCTCCAAGTTTCAATAGGATCAGAATAATCTACCAGTAAAATGACGTGTATTGGAAATTTCGGAATAATAATACAATTATGACCTCTTTCTCCCTTAGTTGAAATTAAAACTACCGTACCTATATCTAATTCTCTAGTTATGTTTTGTATGGCACTTAGGAATCCTGAGAATATATCCGAATGTTCAGACTTGAATTTGGTTTCTTTTTGACGATACTCTAATAGGTTTATTCCAGTTTCGGCATGCTGAATTAATAAGATATCTAGCACATGATTTATAATAAATATCTATTTTTATGTTTTTTTAATTTTTTTTTTAAGATACATGTTCATTTGAACAAGGAATTAGTAGATCATATCCATTTGAAGATTTAAAAAAATAAATTAATAACCTTGCTCAATAACTTCGACATGTAATACTTTCCAAAGTTTGTATTTACGTCAAGATAAAACTTCTTGGTCGGTTCCGTCCAAC
>CAZRIR010000243.1:0-1343 GCA_964600195.1 uncultured archaeon
GGTGAATTAAATCACTGGGATGGAAGACTACTCAAAATTAAGGATTTTAAAAATGTAATAAGAGAGATTCTTAAAGTAGGACAAATAGGAATTGTTAAAAAACAGCTTCCATTATTTAAAGTCTATAAAAAATCATTTTTGAAATTATTTGGACTAAAAAACCTTAAGAACATACGATTAAAAGAAGATATCTATAAAAATGTTAAAAATGAAGAACAGAAGGAGGGCTGGGATAAGGGTATAAGACTCCCAGAGCAAGCTATTGCTCAAGGTTATCTTACGCCACTCCAGTATGAATTAGCTCATTTATTCAATGGATTTCATACCGTTGAAGACATTGCAAATAAAATGAATCAATCCATCGAAGAGATCTATAAAACTCTAAAAACAATAGATCAATTAGGACTCTTGGCCTATATTGAATTTATTTAAGAAGAAAGTGATTAAATTTAATTTTAGTGAAATAAGTTTTTACATTCAAAGATTCAACCTTGTAATCTAACAAATTCTCTATTAATTTCTACATAACAAGTAAATATGCCATAACCGTCCAGAAACACGTAAAATATATTAATTACTCTAAGGCTTAAAACACCAATTGAAAGAGTAAAAAGAGCCAATAATAAATTAATGATTATTGAAATTATCCATCCAATTATTCTAAAACTTGGTTGACTTGCTTTCTTACTGATAAAGAAAAAAAAAGAAATAAATGATAAGACAGTGAATTTCCATTCTATAACATCCATTTTTATCAACCTTATCTTTGAAAATAATATTTATTCTTTTATAAATATGTAAAAACCACATGCCAAATCTTCTTGAGAAGCATGTTCCACCCATTTAAGATCCTTTTTAGTTCTTTTAAACTCCTTTATTTGTTTTACATTTAATGCATTATGATCAACTTTTTTAATCAGTTCTTTTACAGGATTAAAGTAATCTGTTATCCAAATATCATCAGGCAAGATTATTTTATTTTCAAGTATAAACTCATTAGATTTAATTACTTCCATTGAAGATTCTATTCCATTCATTGCTTCAAATAGTACCAAAAATCCCTCTTTTTTTAAAATCCTGTGAGAAATCTTTATAGCTTTATTAAAACCAATAATATGAAAGGCTCCTTCTGACCAAATAATATCAAAATTTTCATCAGGAAAATCATTATTTTCCAGAGAAACTTGTTTAATCGAAACTTTAGTTTTAAATTCAGAATGATTTAATTTTTTCCTGAATTTTTCCAAGGATAATTTATCGATATCGATGCCTATTACATTTCCATTGCTTAATTTAGCTAATTCTAACGTGGGAACACCAGAACCACATCCAATATCTAAAAT
>CAZRIR010000243.1:1443-4064 GCA_964600195.1 uncultured archaeon
TTAATTTAGCTAATTCTAACGTGGGAACACCAGAACCACATCCAATATCTAAAATATTAGGATTATTCATTTTTGGAAGTAATTTATAAGCCATTCGAGTATATTTTAGAAAACTCCGTCTAATATTATCAAGGTCAAAGTCCATTTTTTATTCAACTCTTAGGTTATTTTTTTATAGATATATTTTCATTTGATTCGAATTTTGAAAAATTACTATAAATAGTAACTAAAACATCTTATATAAATGTTTTCATATAATTCGAACTAAAAAAATATATATATGAATAATTAATTTATTATTGATGAAGTTTGAATATGAATGTTTTCCTTTTGAAGGTCGAATTAGAAAATATGAAAAAATAATAATGGAATACTACTTAGAAATAGGAAGTTATTCATCATTAACAAATACCTTAAAAAATATCATGGCATATCTATCAATTTATGGAAAATTGACCCAAGGACAAATGAAAATCTTAACAGGATATTCTAAATCTACAATTTCAACAGGCTTATTAACACTTATAAATATAGGACATGCGAGAAAAGAGAAAATTAAGGGTTCACGGGAATTTTATTATTATATTGCTCCTACATCCCAAAATTCCATTGATTTTGCATTAGGAACAATGGAAAATGAAATATATTTTTTTAGAGCGAAAATTAAAGAGTTAGATAATAACGTTCTGAATGACAAGCAGGGTTATAAAATCCTCCTAAACAGGTTAAAAGATGCCATTGACGTGTATGAGAACTATCAAAAGATTTTAGATATCTTAAAAAATCCTAATAGTCAGATGGAATTAAATTTCAAACGAAATCACGAAAAAATTTTGAAATTTGAAGATTTTAACAATATTAATTTACAATTTGATCCAGAATTGAAAAAGATTGAAGAGGATATCATTGATTTTTTCATGTATGATTCTAGTTATGCCGTGTTATCTGAATTCACATTGATGATATACGTTTTTTTTATTACAAGGGGAATTTTGACGCAAGAGAGAATTAGAGAGCTCACAGATTTATCGCTGGGAAAAGTATCACAAGTCGTTAATTCGCTTGTTAAAAAAGGTTTAATCGTGAAGATTGATAAGGAACAATATAAGAGGTCCATTCCAGGAACTATAGAACGCCAAACAATTTATTCCATACCCTCCATAAGGGATTCATTATTTATCTCAGGAATTAATTCCTTTAAAGAGATGATAAGATGGGAAAATAAATTTAGGGCTATTAAATTTGAAATGACTGAAAAAAAGGAAGAGTTAGAGAATCTATGTGGATATAATCAAATATTAATGGCAATTAATTTTTATTTAGAAATATTGCCATTGTATAAAAAAGCATCTTTAATTTTTTCAGAAATATTAGCTTAAACATTTATATTCTAATATTACGAATCTGAGACGATATATTCACTGCTTTTTACTTTTTTTCCTCATACATGATGCTATCCTCTTATATTAAATTTTTTCTTATGTAAAAAACAATAAATAGTCTAATTTTTTATATTAATCTTATTTTAAAAAAAATAATAGTGATATCATACGAAAATTGAAAGGAAATACAGGAATGGTTTAGTAATTTATGTTATCGGATTAATCACGATGTTGATCTTGGGACTGTTAATAAACGAAAAAGGAGCATTTCTTAATAATTTCTGTGATCATTTAGGGTTCCAAATATTTTATATTTTTTTTATGATTTCGATTGCATCTATAATCGGAACAGTAACAATTGGATATTGCTTAGCACCATTATTTCTAATTGCCTACAAATATACCGTAGGAATCAGGATGACTTTTGGAATTCAACAACGTCCAAAACCCTCAAAATTGAAAATTTTTTTCAAGAGTATTTTTCCTGCGTTTTTAAGCATTCAACTTGCGTTGGTACTGGTAAATAATCCGATAGTCGAGAACTTTATAACTCCTGCTTATCTCAGTGATCCAAGAAATATTGTAAGCATTCCTATAGTAAAATTATCAATATTAGTGCCATTGATGACGGGATTTGGAATGGGTATTTTTTCTCCGGTTTGGTTTTTGTTAGATGCGGGAATAGTTTTTACAAACAAAAAAAAAGTCCAATTATTAAGAGATCCTATCGAAGTAAGGAGTGTTGGTGGGTGGTATCATTATATAATGAAAGGTTATGCTGGTGTAGCTGTAATTGTTTCATATTTTACATTCATTGGGAGTTTCTTAGTTGTAACAGCAAATCCAAGTATCTTTTTAGTTTTATTCTTACCGTTATTAATCGTGCTTTTTTCGATTCCAGGGTTCCTTCTCTTGGAAATAACAGCAGAACATAGAATAAAATACATGCAAAATATCGCAAAAAAGATAGGCATTGATAAGCCTCTGGAAGACCCATTGGATATAAAATTAGAATAGAATTAGAAATTTATTTAATACTCTTAGTGATCCTACAAGATTTAGATTGATAAGATTATTAACGTTCAATGACGAGGATAAACATAAAATTATTGATTTAGTTAGGATTTATTTGTTTTAGAGATATTAAAGTTTAAATATAAGTGATAGCTTATATAAGCAAACACTTATAATAAAACGAAGGTCCTTCTAATGAATAAAAAAATTGCAATTATCTATTTT
>CAZRIR010000244.1:0-1083 GCA_964600195.1 uncultured archaeon
TATTCTCTTTCTCTATTTGAATTTATGGTTTTTTTAATTTCTTCTAAAAGCAGTTGTTTTTCAGCAATGAACCAATGTAATTCTGATTTAGGAGGATTTTCACTGTAAATGATCTCGGCTACTTCTCGTATTTCTTCTTCGGAAGGCATTTTTACCATTCCATTAACATCTTCCCTTAGCAATAAAACAAGATTATCCGTTTCTAATGGTTTTATATCAAATCCATTCTTGATGTTTTTGTTTATGATGCAACAGAGTTCAGCAAGATACCAAACAGATTTTTCATAGGGTTCATCACTTTTATAACGACGAAATGCGAGCTTCGTCACTTCATCTTTATCAAAGGGCATATTAGTAGTCTTGGCTTAAATTTATATTATTTTATGTTTAAGAAAAAAGAAAAACTTATTTTTAACTATTTGTATTGAGTAAATTAAAATGAATGGAATGAAAATATATTTTTTTTAATTATTTAAAAAAAAAATTAAATAACTCAATACAACAACAAGGTAATAAAATAAAAAATTCATCAAACTTAGACTGAACCAAATAAAATCATAAAATTAAAAATTTATAATAGTTTAATTCTATCACTGCAACATCTATTTAAAATAGACCTGTTTCTCAGGCCTCTGTGGCTCAGCGGTAGAGCAGCTGACTTGTAACTGCCCTAAATTTTTCTGGCAGAAAAATATCAGCCGGTCGTGGGTTCAAGTCCCACCAGGGGCTTAATATTATGACTTTAATAGTTAATAATCTATTAAGGGATTGGAGTAACAAAATGGGATGAGGTTTTTTCAACACCATCTATAGAATGTATCTTTGATAGAATAACCTTTGAAATATACGTAAAATCTTCAACCTCTACTTTTGCAATAATATCAACAGTTCCCGTTACAGCATTTGCTTCTTTTACTTCTTCCATTTGCCGGAGTCGAGCAACAATGCCTTCAACAAATCCTGCAGTAGCTTTTATAAAAATATAACATGTAATCAAATTAGTTTGACCTCTTTTGTATTTAAACTCATAAATTTTTATTACTTTGATTATTATCTCATTGATGATATATATATTCTATGATT
>CAZRIR010000244.1:1183-4061 GCA_964600195.1 uncultured archaeon
GACTTGGTACCCCCAGTTCTAAGAGACTATGGTGCGATAGGATCAGATGAATTTATTCAAGCATATAAATTGAATTCTGATTTAGGAGATAATTGTAAAACATTTTTAGAAATGATTGGAGAAGGAAATCGTTCAAGCATCACGCAATTACTCTCTCGCGGTGCAAATTATGTATATCCCGAGAGCAAATTAAAACTTGGCTTTTTTTACGAGTTATTATACTTCACTTTTAGGAGAAAAAATATCGCAAAAAAAGTAATGGAAATTGCAAATACGATAGTTGTCCAAAAAGTAATAGAAAGCTTTAACAAACCCAAGAGGATTTTTGGAACTAAAGAGGTTCCAATTGGAGTGAATCTTTGGTTCATGAGCTCCGATCTGCTCATGCATTATTTTGGGTATGATAGTGATATTTACAAGCTAAACCTAATGCATATCGATAAAGTTATGGGATTATTACTAGATAATTTACAAAATTTGGGATATTTAGAAGATACCGCCATCGCTATCACGTCAGATCATGGAAATTATAAAGCTAATAACCATGCGGATATATCTCTGTTTTTTCAAACTAGCGGGTTGATAAATTATCATAAACGCAAAAATATTGGGGGATTAGTTAACATATCGGAATTTGAAAGCATTGGGCATTTTCATTTTAGAGGGAAAAATACATTCAAAAACAAACACGCTTGGCCACGTCCCACGTTAAAAGAACTCGAAAATTTTGGACCAAAAAATGTTAATATACTTGATGAACTCTTTAAACTCAAGGGAACCCGTTTAATGTATTATAAAGATGAAAATAATTCTCATGAAAAGGGAATTATCCATTTAAAAAGAAGAAATTTGAAAGATGGAAAAATATATTCAGGAATGATCGAATACAAGGGTTCTGCTCAAGATTTTAAAACAAAATATCTCTCAGAAGATTCAGAAATAGATATATTTAATTATGTCAGGGATGAAAATGCTTGTGGACTCATGAATAATAATTTCCATTCAATAGAAGAATGGAATGATGCTACTTTTCAAATAGATTTTCCACTTTATCCAGACCTCATATCAAGACATTTTAAGAATCCACGGAGTGCGGATGTCATAATTAGCACGATGGGAAGCTATAACTATAAAACCAATCATGGAAAAAAGAAACAAGGCACTCTTTATTGTCATGACATAGGTCTTCGTGAAAGTTCAGTTGTTCCTTTGATAATTGGTGGATCTCCAGAAATTCCTCAAAAAGAGTTATCATATTGTAAAGTGACAGATATTGTTCCTACATTGATATACATGTTAGGAAAAAAACCGCATCAAAGTGTCATTGGAAAAAATTTAGTCTATAAAATAAATTGATAAATTTGGATAGTATCTCTTAATTATTTTATAAAAATATCTTAGAATCAATGCTAAAATAAATTTTTTGAACAATAATTCTATTGGTTTTATATATTGAATTTAGATAAGATAGAACAAATTAGTTTTTAAATCAACTTTACATCTATTATATCATAATAATCCCTTATTAATAGACTATATAGGATATATAGGACTCTATAGAATATATAAAATATTGTTTTTAAGGACGGAATTATTTACCATCTAACTTAAAATCTAATAAAATAGAGAAGCAAACTGTTTATTATAGTTTAAACAAAAAAGAGAAAAATAAAATTTTATCAAAATTATGAAAAAATGGGTAATTTTCCTAATTATTTTTATAGTTGGTATATTTTTAGGTATAACTTTTAGTGCTATTAATAATTACATAAATGGTTTTATTTAACTAGATTTATTGATGCAAAAATGAATCATTCTCGTAAAGTCCATAAATATAGTAAGATATCTTTTTTAATTGTCTTCATTTTTGGTTTTCTTATTGGAGATGTTTTAGCAAATAATTTGTTATTTGCCTCATCTGGAGAAACTCATATAACTATCATATATAGTTCCGAAAAGGAAGACTGGATGACCGCTGCTTATACTGGCTTCTTAAAAGAATGGAATGCTGATCACCCAAATGATAACATTAGAATTGACATGCAACCTTATGGGTCATCTGATTCGATAATCAGTATTTTGAATGGAGAGATATTTCCTACGATATGGAGCCCTGCTAGCTCAATATGGATGACAATTTTAAATACCAAATGGGCGCAATATACGGGAAGCTGTATCCCGATTGTAAATATCAGTGAAGCAGTTAAAATAATATATTCTCCTGTCGTAATAGCAACATGGGAGAGTTTTAATGATACATATAATATTCAAGGGTTTTCCGATCTTTACAATTTAAACCTAAATCCTTCTATTGTGGTTAAAATGGCTCATACTGATCCCACTCTTTCTAATTCAGGGTTCATGACTGTCATCATGGCATTATCCGCTGGATCGGGAGTATCTTCGGAGAATTTAACGATGGCAGATCTCACAGATCCAAGTAATCAAAATTGGCTGAGAACTTTTGAATCGAGTGCAGTCATGTATGGTAAATCAACCGGCTTTTTAAGTCGTTACATAGCAAGTAAAGGGCCCTCTGGACTAAATGTGGCATTTTTATATGAAAATTTGATAAAAGAGATCTCTAATGAAGCTACAGGAGGAAAAATCATTGCGGTTTATCCTAAGGAAGGAACGCTCTACAGCGATCACCCCTTTTGTATCTTAAACGCAGATTGGATCACTCCTAAACAGCGAGAAGTCGCAGAAGCCTTTCTTGACTATTTAAAAGAACCCGATACGATCAAATCTGCAATGGAATATGCATTTAGACCAATTAATACTTCGATAGCATTAGATCCAACAGTATTTAACTATGAAACTAATGGAATAGCATACAACATTTCCATTCCAGAATTAAAAACACCCAATAATGGAA
>CAZRIR010000245.1:0-4049 GCA_964600195.1 uncultured archaeon
TTCCTCTATATTAGCTATTACTTCATTTACACTTTGTTTCATCATAGGAATTTTTTGTGGATTTATTTTGAATCTAGATCTCTTGGGTCAATTATTTTTAGGATTAGTATTCTCTTGTACATCGATTGGTATAGTTTTTCCCACATTACGTGAATTAGGTTTAAGCAAAGACAAAATGGGACAAATTACAATAACAGCAACGATTATATTGGATATTGTTGGTTTAGCTTCATTATCAATATTAATTGGGTTGAGCGGAACAAATGATTCTTCTTTTTTTGCAATCTTAATATTACAAATTCTTGTCATTACATTGTTATTTGCAGGGAGCATATTTTTTGCAAGAAAAGTATGGCGATGGGTCGATAAAAAATTCCCTCGCATATCGGTTTTAGAATGGGAAGTAAGAATCTCTTTAACAATAATTTTCTCATTATCGGTTATTTTCTTAATCCTTGACATGGAGGCTATAATTGGAGCATTTATAGCAGGCTTGATAATGGGTGAGAGTAAATATGCCGAGAAAGACCTTGAAGATAAAGTAGGTGCTGTTGGATATGGATTCCTTATACCTATATTTTTCTTTGTCATTGGAACTAGAACAAATCTAAGAGTTTTTCTAAGCATTGAGAATATAAATTTAATTATTTTTGCCTCCATTTTAATAATTTTGGCAATTTTAAGTAAGGTTATTTCGAGTACAATAGGAGGCAAATTAGTGGGATTCTCCACAAGAGAATCAGTTGTGATCGGTACATCCATGATTGCACGACTCTCAATTGGTCTAGCTGTCGCGAAAATTGGATTTACTCTAGGCATTTTTGATGATATCATATTCACGATAATTGTATTAACCGCTATTATAACCTCATTTTTAACACCAATCATTACTAAATTTTCAGCATATAAATTAATCCCAAAAAAAGTAACACTTACGAAATGTGCAATAAGAAAACAATATCTGAAGCATGTAGGCATAGTATTCGAGGATGAACATCACGAACATTTAACATTCTTTCATGAACATGATGTTAAAGATTTTATGAGTCCTGAAGTTGTTGTTATCAAATCAGATATGAAACTCCGAAATTTTATAAATATTTTAGAAACTATCAACTATAATTCTTATCCTATTATTAATGAGAATAAAAATCTAATTGCAATGATTTCTTTGAAAGAAATCGAAGAAGCATTAATCCAGAATAATTTAGATCTCGAAATTGAAAAATGTTGCACAAATGGATTATACTGCTTCACACCATATGATAATTTAGGTAAAGCATTTGATTTGATGATAGAAAAAGACGTGCATAGCATATGCGTGGTGCATCCTAATAATCAAAATGAACTTATTGGTATAGTAAGTATTACTGATATTATGAAAGGTTTACGTTTAGATTTATTAAAAAAAAGTGAAAATGGATTTAGTAATAAATAGTAAATTATAAGAGAAAAGAATAAAATTGTCAGAAGAAAAATCTAAATTAAACAAGAAATTAAATAATATCATATCTCCATTTAATCAAGAGGATATATTAAATGATGATAAAAATATTGTTCCAAAATATAAATACAAAGATTTAATTATCAAATTTTTTATCCCCGTGTATGTAATTTACTTGATATTATTCTTTAATAGAAATTTGTTTCCAAGTTCTTTAATCCAACCTTTAAACTATTGGATAATACTTTTTGAGGCAATAATTTCAATTATATCGACTCAAATATTGTATAACTTTATCCAATTTAAATATGTTAATAAAAATTATCTACATCTTACATTATCTTTTATATTAATGATATTGATTATTCCAATTGCCGTGCTTTTTCTTTTAGATCCAATATTCTTATCTAAAATTATATTTTTTGATATTTATTCTGGAATTTCTCTCTTTTTCTCATATATTTTCGTGATTTGGTGGATTTTATATCATTTAGATTTTAATAATTAAATTAAACGAAATAATTTCTCAAAAATCCTTTAAATATTATTTAGTTATGGGTTTAGGTTGTTTGATTGATGGGAATTTAAATTTTTTATCAAATTAGATGACTCTTAATTCTTGAACATTTCGTTTTCCGAGTATGATAGTGTTGGGACCACTTATAATATAAGTTATAATAGTAGTAATTCCTGCAGGTATAAACAAGAAAGGTTCCCAAGTCATTTCAACAAGAATTATTATTGCTGTAATTGGATTTTTAATTGATGCACCTAAAACCGATGATATTCCTAATAATACAAATAATTCGGGATATTCAGGAAAAAAAACTACACCAAATAAGCCACCAATAAGAGCTCCAAGGATCATTAAGGGAAGGATTATTCCTGAGCTATTATAAAATCCAATGGAAAATAACATGGCAATTAAAAATATGATAAAAAGAAAAAGAAGTGAAAAAAAATTTAATCCCCCAATTACTTTTGAAATATAATATAAGACCGAAAAATCTGGACCAATTATCAATGAATAATAATCGGGATCCATAAAAGGAATGATCATAAAAAGCAATATACTATAAAAAATAGCTCCTATAAGAGGTAGATAATAATATTTTTTATGATTTTTAAAAAATCTTTTTGTTACATCCATGAATATACTTATTGAATTAATTACAAAAAAAATAATGATTCCTGCAAAAATACCAAAGAAAATTAATAGTGGTAAAAGGAGGAAATAGTCTATTTCTTCAATAAAAGTTAAATGCGTTTCAAATAAAGGTGAAAATTTAAAAAAAAATGAAAAAACGAGAAATGCAATCAGTGATGCAAAAATCGAAGGGAGAAGTGAACGATATCTTAAATGATTAGTATAGGGTAATTCCGCAGCAAATAAGGCTCCACTTATTGGCGCCTTAAGTATTGCACTCGTACATGCGCTCGCTCCTATAAAATAATAATCATCTAAATTTAAATTGAATCTTTTAAATTTTTTTGAAATAATATGTCCTAAATTTGCGCCTATTAAAAGTCCGGGACCCTCTTTTCCGCAAACCATACCTGATCCGAATGTCCAAGAAGTAGCTAAAGTTTTAGCACTTAATACCGAAATTCTATTATAATTAATTTCTTTCTCAGTATTAACTTCTGAAACAAATTCTTCTACACCACTTCCCATGATTAAAAATAATTTTTTCTTCATCCCAATTTTTACTATTATACTAGTTAGAGCCCCAGCAATTAAAGGTGCAAGAAAGTATGGAATAAATGTAAAACAAAACTTAAAAAGAATTAATAAATAATTAAAACCGACCATTACTAATCCACTAATCATTCCTAAAATAATGGATGCGGAAAGAATAGCTAAATATTTTGATAACCATTCAGAATGTTTATGAAAATAATCTTTAAAATTATGATTAAGATTCATATTATTTTCTAAATTATTCTCGGGGATCATTTTTTAAACTTTAATGATTAGATTGGAGTATTAGATTTATTACTTAATTCATTATTTTTATCCTGCAGTATATCATTTAATTTTATCATTACATCCTTTGGAGTACTAGCAGGATAAATCATATCATCACGTCTATCATCAATTTTTTTACCCGCTAATTGTGAGGACCAACCTTCAACGTTTGATAAGGCTATTATTGGTTTTCCATATATCCAGCTAAAACATAATTCTGATAATGTTCCCGCTTTTCCTCCAATAGCAACAATTACATCTCCACTTAAAACTACTACAATATTTCTTGCTTGAGAAAATGGGACGGGTATGGCAATGTCAACGTATTTATTTGCGGCAGATTTCTCCCTATAGGGAATAATCCCAATTGTAAGACCTTTTTCTTCTTTCGCACCTTTACAAACTGCTTCCATTACACCAGTTAATCCACCGCAAGAGACTATATATTTATTTTTAGCTAATAATCTTCCTAATTCAAATGCTTTTTCCTCAGTCTCTTTATCTATTTCACTGGCACCTATTATAGAAATTATTCCTTTAAATTCCTTTTTAAAATCAAAGTTCATTATCAAAAATAATTAAATTTTATATTTATATATTTAATGAATAAAGACTTGTTTATCCGTCTCTTTTTTT
>CAZRIR010000246.1:0-4044 GCA_964600195.1 uncultured archaeon
TCATGAATATTTGCACTTGCTATTTTTTTGGATAAATCTCTATTAAATGATTCTATGTTCATAAGAGATTATTATTGAAAGGAACTTTTAAATGTTTTATAAACCAGTCTTAAAAAATTTATATAAAGGATAAAAATAATTATGTTTATTTATATTTCTTTTATAAAAATAATTTCAAAAAGAAGGACCTTCTCATGTCCATCAGACCTTTTACAGCAAGTGACATAACCCAATTAATAGAAATTTATGAAAAGAATGGATGGCACATTAAGGGGCAAATTCAGGAGACATTTTTATATAGCCTAAAGACTACAAATTTAATCATATTTACCCTCCGGTTTCCATTAATTCATCCAAAAATAAGAATAAATGCCCCTTATGAGATTGCAAATTTCAAAATTTCAATTGCTTTTAAATTATGGCATTTAAATAATAAAACTCTAAGAATTATCATTTATTTCATTAAAGCATTAAAAGAATTGGCAAAACAGGTGTTTTTAGAGCCTAATATTTCCCTCGAAGGAAACTTACAAGAATTTCTAAATTTCCTGAATAAGATTTTACCCGAAATAATAAAAAATGAATCGGAGAGAAGTTGGTTAAATCGAATAAGAACATCAATAATGAATAAGAGAGAGCAGTTTTCGGAGCAATTTACGTTATTTGATAAAGAAAAAACAAGTGAAGTTGTTAAAATTCTCAAAGATTCGGGATTATCTCCAACTTTTAAGCAACCTTGGGAGTTAAAAAAGGGGGTACCAAAGATTAGAACCTCCGAAACTTTACTTTTTTCAAATCAAGAAGAACTATCTGGTGAATTTTTCATTTTTGAGAGGGGATACATCACTTACTTTAAAGATTTGAATTACAATAAATTTTATGTGAGGACCTTTTTTGAAAGTTATAGTCCGTATGTTCTTTATACCATTTTAAATTTCAAAAGAGATTCGGATTTTAAATTTGAAACACATGTAAAAAATTGGATAAGATTATCTCGTATCTTTTTAAACTCTATCATTGAGATAATTAATAATGCTAATTTAAATTCTAGTGAATTCATCTCATTTAATCCGGAATATGAATTTTTAAAAGATGATTTTGTTGAGGACCAATGTAATTTTCCATTTTCTGCTTTAAATTATGAAAGTTCGCTTTCAAAGGAATTATTTAGCATGCATAACAATTTATTTGAATCACCACCAGCCCATTTTGAACTACTTGAATCTACTATGGAGTATTATACTAAAGCAGAATCTTTTATTCGGAATTATCAGTTCGAACCTGCCACTCGTCTCTTGAATGAAGCATTAAAAATATTTAATCGTTATCGACAAAAAAAAGCAATCATATCTGTTTTATTACTTTTACGCAAGATTGCGTTTTTATTGAATGATAAAGAACTTGAACAAAATTATTTAGAAAATGCATTGAATATTATTAAAAATGAGAAATTATCAGGAGATTATCTCACGGAAATTCATTATAAATTAGGAAAAGTTTACTATAAATTGAAGTTATTAAATGAAGCTGTTAATCATTTTAATATAGTCATCACGTTAAACAAAAATAAATATCCTGTTTCCAATCCAAATGATATTACTGAAGAGATCAAAAAAAAGTTAATAAAAATTGGGATGTCTTACCTCTATTTAGGATTAATATCTTTGGAACAGGAAAAACCAGGTGAAGCTAAGAAAGATTTTAAAAGCGCGTTTGAGATAGGCAAAATAACACTCAAAGTAAGGTTGAAATTTTATTTATCACGTGGTCTCGTTTATAAAGAACGAAACAATATCTCCCAAGCCATTAAATTATTGACTCTGGGATTAAATCTATTCGATGAAGAAAATCACTCAATCTATCATAATCTCTACCTTCAATATCTTCTTGAATTGGCAGATATTTATATCTACTTTCGAAAAAACAAAAATAAATCCTCGCATTACCTACAATTAGGTGAAGAACACATGGATACTAAAACTATTTCTGGTATACTTTATGCAATGCGATGGAACGTGCTAATGAGCAATTATTTCAAGTTTATAATGAAAGACCATGAGAATTACGAATATTATTCAAAACAAAGTCAAGACTTAATTTCTCATCTTCAAAAAATTGGAGTTAAAGATGTAGAAAAATCCAGTTAAAATAGAGGTAAGGATATATACCTATTTTTTTTGATAACCCGCTCTTTTTGCTCCAAGACTATCGGATTGTCCACTGTATCTACCCCTAACAACTCTTTTATTATAAAGTTCTCTAAATCGCATTCTAGGGGGTTTTTTTGTTATTGAATTTACTCCCGTTTTTGGTATCTTGGGAGTCTGTTGCCTCACCTTTCCGGCCTTAGTTAAACTTCCGTGACTTCCAGGAATTATTAATCATCTCATATATTTATTTTAAATTCTAGAATCATTGTAAACTCTTAAATTTTATTGATTTTAAAGAAGTAAGATTTTAAATAATGAAAGGCATTTATAAAGTTAAGTCATAGTCATTAAAAATGAACTATTCTGTACTTTAAAATCATGCTAGATTCCAGAATAAAGACTGTCATTATTATTTGGATGCTTGTTATTATCGTATCTATTGCTTTTATAATAATAGATTTAATATTATTTAATATGAGTTGGATATTATGGATTCCTATTGCAACCATATTGTTTTTTGGTTGCGTCGTATCTTTTAGTCAATATTTTATTGAACCTAAAAAGCATTGTCCCGAATGCAATGCCCCTCTTCCTTCATTGTATACCAAGATTTGTCCTCAATGTGGTTTAACCATATTGACAAAATGTCCTGATTGCGGAAAATTTCAGAATATGTATGTTAATGGAAAACCCATAATGTATTGTAGCCAATGTGGATTACAGCTCGGTATAATAAAAGTAGAAGACCTTAAAACAATTGAAAGCCCTTATGCTCAAACAAATAGAGTGAAATTTTGCCCAAATTGTGGATCAAAAATCGAAGAAAAAGATCCTTTATTTTGCAGTTTATGTGGAGGTAAGATTGAATAAGATTTACCATTAAATCCTTCATTAAATTAAAGAATTTAACAATGTAACTATTCATTTATATAAGGGGGTAATAGACAGATTAGTTGAACTATTTCCCCTTAAAGAAGAAAAATTAAAAAACAATTGGGAGAATAATCACAAATGATTATGAAATTCCTTTTAAGGATATTGAAGAAATAAGTTAAAATTTTAAAATAACTCACAAAAAGTTTTAAAGCTTAACCTTCTTGAGGAACCTAATGCTTATAATAGATTAATTGATGAATCTACTATATTTTCAACTATAAAAATTGTAAAAATAATTCTATTTTTATAATATGATATTCTAATTTCTGATTTTTGCCAAATAAACAAGAATGTGAATATCATATGATTTTGGTAATGGGATATATAATAAAAATACTCATTAACTGATTTGAAATCCTTATAAAAAGCAATTTAGAAGCTCTAAATATTGGTTATACTCTTGAAGATATCTATATGGATGTAATGGTTGAATTTATGGATAGTTAACCTAATAGTTTTTACCCAATTTTACCATACATTAAATCTAGAATTCGGTTTGTTTTTCAAAAAAACTGAAATATGATGTAAAATTATAAACTTTAAAAAAAAAAAGCTGGATGCTATACTAAAATCTATATTAAAAATCGGGAACGTGGCGAAGATCGTGCTTAATTTATAAGCATAATCGTAACCCGGTATCGCGGCAGGCTCCAGAAATAAATCGAATTGAAAATTCGATGTAGAAACTTGTTGGTCGTCGGTTCAAATCCGGCCGTTCCCATTTTTATTATAATTACTAATTCTGCTGCAATTATCAATTGATATCTTTGATAGACAAATTAGTTTAGGAACTTAAAAATGTTAGTGCTATAGAACAATGATATCTTTCTTTTCTTAGAGTCTTTCAAAGGTGATTAATGATTGGCTTTTTATAAGTGAATTCAATAAATATTCAACAATTTCCTCGTAATTATCGATTTTGAGATTAATTAGTCTTTGCTTAATCGGTCCCTCAATT
>CAZRIR010000247.1:0-4042 GCA_964600195.1 uncultured archaeon
ATAACCCAAAACCAGACAAAATATTTTTTCGTTTTAGGTTTATCTCTTAATACTAAATTGGAAAAAGTGACAATCCAAGTATAGAAAATCGGTGCGACAAAAACATTTGCTATTAAAAAATAATAGTTATCCGTTAAAGCATAGCTTTTATTCCCACCACCAATTAGCATTAAAACAAATGATATTGAATCAGGCCACCAAGGTGATATTAATAAAATCCATGAAAGTCCTACAAACAACAATAACTTATCCTTGTATTTTAGATATTTATAAATCATTAAACTTCCTAAAATAACAGATATTACTGAGAAAGCTAAAGTTAAACTTCCTTGAACATATTCAAAAGCAGACAGGGATCCCACAAGTTGTGTCATAATATTAGCCAAATTCACTTATATTTAATTTTTTATTGAAATTCCTCAATATTAACGGAATTTAGTAAATACATAAAGTCTTATCTATTTATATTTTGAGGTAACATCCTTATTATAAAAAAAATTTGGAAAAAACCATTATTTAATGAAATGAATATTTTTTTACAAAGAATGATAGTTTGAAATTTCACACTAAATTTTATTTATAATTATTAATTATCCTTATCAAATTATATTAAAATATTCATGTGAATAAAAAGAATGAAAGTAGAAAAATCAAGCCAAGATCTTGAATCGGAGGTAATTTACGCAGGACTTTGCATTCATTGTGGAAGCTGCAATGCCTTTTGTCCTCACATGGACTTTAATCATGAAACTGGGGAAGCATATGTAGTAGATGAATGTGCTGAAACCGTAGGATTATGCTATAATTCTTGTCCAAGAAGTTTTCTTCCAATTAAAGAAATCGAGCAAAAATTATTTGGTCAAACTCGAGTTGATTTAGCTGTTGGGGTATATAAAGACATCATACAAGTGAAATCAAAAAACAAGGATAATGTTCTCTATAATTTAGTGGAAGCAGCTTTTAAAGAAGGAATTATAGAATCTTTAGTGGTTCGAGATACGAAGAGTAAAAAACCTCCTGTTTCATTTCCTGTAATTGTTGAGAGTGCTAAAGAGGCAAAGAAATATATACCGGAAAAAAGCATGGATAATTCAGGACCTTTAATCACGGGTATTGGAAAAGCATATAAACAATATAAGAGAAATATAGGGATTATAGCAAATCCATGTCATTTACAGGGTTTAGCAAAAATACTTGCAAGTGATTTTAACACTGGTGCTGAGCGAACCTCTTTAAAAATTGCCTATGCCTGCTCCTCTGGAGGAATGGCTGGGTGTAAATATTGTACTGATTTTTCAGGAGAATTTTCTGACATTAGTTATTCTCCTATGGGTGCTCCAAAACCAGAAGTAATGTTAATAGTTAGAACTGATGTAGGAATGAAGGTAGTAGAAGCAGCGAAAAAAATGAAACTAATTGAAGTCACGAATGATTCTCCTGACCTTTCCGAAATGAAAAAATTTCTTAATAAAAAGCGAAAGAAAAATTTTAAAACGCTATTAGGAAATTCATTAGTAAAAGCAAAATATCTCTCACTAAATATTGAAGAACTAAAGGATATTTTAGAAGAATAAACCTATATATAACATATTCTCTTTTTTTCTTATATTATTTTTTCTCATTTACACGTATTTTTGCGATGAATATCAATAATTTCATTAATATTAAATTCATCAAATTTTTCCAACAAAGCATCAATGCCATGCTTGAGTTTAAAGTTCATTTCTTCTTCATAAATGGGAATTACAGCAAAAAAGCAAATTTTTTTATTATCATCAATTTTTAATTCCCAAGCTTCCTCTTTCAAGGTTATAGGAGGGAGCAGGAGAGAACAGCAAAGTTTGGTATTCTTTGAAAAAGACTCAGGAGGGTCTCCATTTGGAACAGTATGGGTTTCCCATAGCCATGTTTTATATACATGTGGAAATCTTGCAAGGAATTTAAGTTCTCCAATTGGCCAGTAGTTATCATTATCCTCAAAAGCATCTTCTGATAAAGGCCAATCTTCAGGAAGAAAGACCATTAGTTCTGCATGTGTTAATTCTTCTAATCCTTCTGGGGGATTCATTGGTAAATCGCTCATTCCGGAAGTAATAAGGATTTTTACATCACTAAAATCATGAGGAGTAATAATATGCACGTCAATATGAACAATATCGGATTTCATCTCGTGTAACACGAAATCTATCGAACCTATATGTTTCTCGATGTGCTCTGATATAATTTCAATATTTTCTTCAAATCCTACTGGTGGTTCTAACTCTCCTTCATATTCTTCGTATCGATATATTGGAGCTCCTGACTCTGACCGTTCCTGTTCGTCCTTTTTCATTTTAAACTCTCATAATATATTTGAATTAATAATAATGAAAAAATCGTATATCTTTAAAATAGTTTATTAATAATCTTAATGGAGTATATTACTTCAAGATTCGATATACTTTCAATATTTCACGCGTTAATGTTTCGAAAATTTCTTTATTATTTTCACCTGATAAGGAGGATGTCTCAAAAAATTGTTCAATCTTGTGGTCTTCCTGAAATTGTTGTCCCTCTTCATGCGTTACTGTTCTTTTATTCGATTCCAAGTCCTTTTTCGTACCAACTAAAATATAAACTGGTTCGGTTGCATTTTCGTCCACGATTTTAAACCATTCTTTTAACTCCTCAAAGCTTGTATATCTCGTTAGATCATAGCATAAAACACATCCTTGAGCCCCTCGTGCATATCGTGGTAAAAAGAATCTAAACCTCTTCTCTCCAGCGAAATCCCAAAGCTGCAAGGTAACTTTATAAAGGTTTTCTTCATCATCCTCAATTTCTAAATGATAAGATGCGAGATCCGTTCCGATTGTAATTTTTTGAGCTATGAATTTACCAGTTAATAGCCTCTGGATCATGGTGCTTTTTCCAACACCTCCATTTCCTACAACTACAATTTTAAATGTGAAACGTTCTCTTGTTTTTTCTTGATCCGTAATTTATCCCTCGTTCAATGTGTATTTTTTTTTGAGGAAGATCAGTTCTATATCTTGAAATTATTTAAATTTGAATTTTTAATTTATTATAATTATTATCTAAATCTTTGTTTTTATAAATTTAGATCTTGTTAAACATTCATGGCTTCTCGAAATTTTTTATTTAAAAATTTTAAATTTTTAATTATTGTTGTTTGAACATCTTCAGGCAGAGGAGCAATGATTTTATGAATAGTTTTGTTGTTAATATTATTAATATCTTTATAACTGAATATTAGAAAGATAATTGACAATAAAGGTGATAAAATAATTATCACAAAAATGAATAAAGGGATGGTAATAGGTCCTGAAGATTCTACTCCCGTTCCTGGTAGCACAAAAACTATCCCAATAAAATTTCCTCCTAACTGCATCAGAATAAAACTAATATTAATCAAGTTTAAAGCTAAAAATACAATTAAGCTTCCAATTGAAATAAACTTGAAATTTTTTAATTTTAAATCAGATAATACTTGATTATATTCTTTTTTTATTGATTTAATATCAACATTAATTCCTTCAATGTCACTTTGGTTAAATATGATTGAAATCTTTGCGTATTTCCATAAGTCAATAAAGATCCAATAATAACCAAACGTATAAGTAAAGACATAGAGAGAAATGAAGATCAAAGAATAAAAATTTATCATTTGAGGTCGATATAAACTTTCTGCACCTAACCAGAATAATAAAACTAATTGAATAATTGACGTGTAATATAAACGAGAGGCAATTTTTTTCTCAGAACCTAAAGGGTTATATCTAATTGGGCTGTCTTTGGATTGTAAACGCCATTTATTTACACCAATCATTTCTAATACCATGGAAAAACCAAATGAAATCAAAGGTAATATCATTAATAATATATTTGACCATTCTTGAGTAAGAATTAAAAAGAAAAGCAACAAAAATAAAATTAATTCCATTAAAAGGTTTTCATTCAATAATTTTCTTAAAGTTAAATAATTTTCCTCACTCATTTTTTTATTAAAATATGCTTAATAAATAAATTTTTATACTCTTCA
>CAZRIR010000248.1:0-4039 GCA_964600195.1 uncultured archaeon
AATAATATAGAATTTCTTAGATTTTAATCAAATTAACATTTAAGTCATTTCAATTTTTAAAAAGCTAGTTTGAAAACATCCAGTAAAATCGTTCAATGAAATCTTCAAGAAAGGGGAGATTCTAATAGACGAGAAAGAAACGGTTGCCGATGTGGTAAAAAATCTTGAATTTATAGGTCATAATCCCGAAGGGTTCAAGGGAAAACCCATATCTGCTCGTAAAGCAAAAAAGATGATGGGTAAGAAATGATAAGCGAGGAAATTAAACCCTACGGCCCCTATGGCCCCCCTTTCTACGGCAGTGGTCGTGAGACTTGGGAGTGACTTCTTCAATTCTTCCGACCATCAAACCCGATCGGGCAAGGGCACGTATGCAAGCTTGAGCTCCCGGACCAGGGGTTTGAGACCTGTTTCCGCCCGGAGCCCTCACTTTTATGTGAATGCCCGTGATTCCTTTATCTTTTAACTCGGTCGCCACGCGAAATCCGCACTGCATCGCGGCATATGGATTTGATTGGTCCCTGTCAGCTTTAACCACCATGCCGCCACTACATTTCGAAAATGTTTCTTGACCGCTCAAGTCAGTCGCGGTTACAATGGTATTGTTATAACTGCTAAAAATATGGACAATTGCCCAGTGTTGTTTCCTTTCTCTACTCATGTTTTCATTCATTTATGGTGCTAATAATAAAAAGTAAAATGAAAGAAAGAATATTAATTTTGCTAAAAAGTATCCTAATTAGTTTTCATTGTTTTATTTAGGTAACTGATATCATGTCTAATGAAATGAATGTGAAAATATGTTCGAGCTTTAAATAATTGATTGTTTAAGTTGTTTGATATCTTAAAATCCATTTTAATTCATCAATAATGCCAACTACTCCCTTAATAGATCGAGTTATGCTTAAAATTGCATCATGTTCACTCATTGAAGAGATCGTTCCAGATAATGTCACGATACCAAAATCAACTTTTATATTAATATTTGTTGGATCAACATGTACCGAATCTCGAAATGCAATTTGTAAGAATTCAAGTATTTGTTGATCCGAAGTCATTTTATCAGGAATGACACTAATTTTATTTTCAACTGAATTAACACCTATAATTTGAGATGCCAATTTTTCAATCTTATATTTTTTCCAATAGGTGTTTACTTTTCCAGTCAATTTAACAACACCATCATGAATAGATACATTGACATCATTAGAATCGATTTCGGAGTATGCATCTAGCAGGCAATACATTGCTTCTTCAACATTTTTATCTGTAGTAATTCCAGTAGAATCTGGGAATTTCACTTCGATTTCATTAACAACGGATTTTACTCCTGGAATCATTTGCGTTTCAATTTCGGCTAATATTTTTTCAGGATAATTCGTCACGCATCCTCTTAAAGTTACCTTACCATTATTGGCAATTATTTCGATTTGGGTATCATCTATACGGTCATCCCAAATCAACCTATTTCTTATATATTTTTCCAGATCTTCCATGTTATAACAATCTTCTTTAATATGTTTTTTTTATCCAAATTTGTAATTATAGAGTCTTTCTATTTCATTATTCAAGAAGAAATATAAACTTAAAAAATTAATATCTATAAAAATAAAGAAGAATTACCTATCAGGCAAAAAAAAAAATGAAAAGCACATTTTGTTTCTATATTCTATAAAAATAAATATTCAATTGTTTTAAATTAAAATTTAAGAAAATTATAATAACACTAGTCAAATGTAAAAAACGATTCATTCTTTGACTGTACCATAGGAGCTGCGAGGTGCAAATCCTATGAAATCTTCTTCCTCTCGTTTTACGATATAAGAAGGAGCATTTATGCGTTTCCCATTAATTTGAATGTGTTTATGAACGATCATCTGTCGAGCTTGATACACGGTTCTTGCGAGTCCTTTCTCTTGAACAAGCGTCTGTAATCTTCTTTTCAATACATCCTCAACGGACAAGAGGAGAACGTCCTCAAATTCAGCTTCAGAACCTAATATGCCGAGACGGTTTAATTTTTTAATGAGATTTTGCTGGACTTCTGTGGCTTTTTCTTTTGGCAAGGTTCTCGATTGTCGGGCAATTTCTCTCCATCGAGCTAGCATTGTTCGAGATTTCCAAAATTCTCTTTTATTTCTAAGGCCGTACTTCCCTACAAACTCAAGTTCTTCACGGATTCTTTCTTTTTCAAAAGGATTTTTTGGTTTTTTAAATTTCTTTTTTTGTCGTCGTGGATCTCCCATTTCATTCTCCTCTTTATACTTGTTTCTTTTGAGCTTTTTTCATTCTCATTACACCAACAACCAGCCCATGACGACCAGTGGATTTGGTTCTTTGTCCACGAACTTTCTTATGGAAATGATGGCGCACTCCTTTATAACTTTTGATTTTTTTCATGCGCTCTACGTCTCTTCTAACCGTGATGACCAGCTGGTTACCGATCAAATGTTTATCCATTCCATCTCTCAAGTCATTCTTTCTGTTGATCATCCAATTAGGAATTCCATTTTCAATGGGATTTAAAATTATTTCCTCAATTCTATTAAGATCCTTTTCGGGAAGAGCACCAATCCTCATGCCAAGATCGATTCCCGCCGTCATGACAACAGCTTGCGCAAATCTCCTTCCAACACCTGTAATTTGAGTCAAGGCATGTTCAACCTTCGCACTTCCATCTACTTGGGCTTTAAGTTTTCGGAAATATGGTTTTTCCTTGAAATTTTTTGGTCGGATAGCCGGTAATAAACCACTCATAGGTACACATTTATTTTAATTATGATATAAATCTGGTAATTTTTTAGTTTTAATTAATTTTTTGGTTTTAAGTTGGAGCAGTCCATTCATATATGAGTTCTTGATTTTATATTGGTATATTTTTTAAAATTCAAATACTATAATATCTAAATATAATTATAACATATATCAATGATTCATGAGAAAAAATAGAGGGTCATTTATTTGCTTGACATGGAATTATTCAGAACCAATCTTGATAAAATTATAGAATCTGAAAAGAAAAGGTTTAAAGATCCTAAAAATGCTGAAATGGTATTTGAACTTGACAAAAAATGGCGAGAGAACCATAGCGAACTCCAAGATCTACGGCGTCAAAAAAAGATCGAAAGCAAAAAAATAAGTAAGCTAAAAGGTGCAGAAAAAGAAAAAACTATCAAAGCCATGAAAGAATTAAACGCCAGAATAAATGATTTAGAAATATTAGAAAAACAACATGAGGCTGAAAGAGAAAAATATCGATATGTAGTAGGAAATATTTTACACGATTCGGTTCCCATCGGGAAAACGGAGGACGATAATGAAGTTATCAGGACTTTTGGAGATAAAACCAAATTTAATTTCGAACCGGTAAACCATGTTTTATTGGTAGAACTCATTGATGGCGCTGATACTCAGAAAGCCTCTGAGGTGGTTGGATCCAGATTTTACTATTTAAAAGGAGATTTAGTAAATCTCAACTTAGCGCTCATGAGATTTGCGATGGATCTTTTACAAGAAAAAGGATACGTGCCAATGTGGACACCATTTTTTATTAAACATGATATCATTGAAGCTGCAGCAGAGTTAGCAGACTTTGAAGAACAACTCTACAAGATACAAGATGAGGATTTATTCATGATTGCCACCTCAGAACAAACGTTAGCCGCATTTCACTACGATGAGATCATCGAACCGGAAAGATTACCCATCAAGTATGCCGGAATATCCTCTTGTTTTAGAAGAGAGGCCGGTTCTCATGGAAAAGATACCCTGGGAATATTTCGAGTCCATCAATTTGAGAAAATCGAACAATATGTATTTTGTAAACCCGAGAATTCTTGGAGGATTCACGAGGAATTGATACAAAACGCCGAAGAAATATATAAACTGTTGAAACTTCCATATAGAATTGTAAGTATTGCATCAGGGGAGCTGAATGATAATGCTGCAAAAAAGTATGATCTTGAAGCTTGGTTTCCCGCTTCAGAAACATATCGCGAGCTCGTTTCTTGTAGTAATTGTACTGATTACCAGGCACGAA